>CALJCO010000112.1 GCA_938023905.1 uncultured Collinsella sp.
GAGCAGGGGACTCTTAATCCCAAGGTCCAGGGTTCGACCCCCTGACGGCCCACCAAAGATTGTTAAGACGGTCAACTTCGGTTGGCCGTTTTTTTTGTTAACAGTACATGGGGTCGAACCCGAAAGGGCGCGGAGCTGAGGAAATGCGTAAGCATTTACCAGCGCAGCGCGCAAGGCGCGAAGCGCCGCAGCGGCCGCCTGCGCAGTAGGCTGACCCCCTGACGGCCCACCAAAGCATGTTAAAGCGGCTGGCTTAGGCTGGTCGCTTTTTGTTAACCTCGCATGTGGTCGAACCCGAAAGGGCGCGGCCGCTTTCACAGATCGAGTCTACCCTGGGGATCGGTAAAACCGTCAGTACCCTCCTTGAGTTTCTTCTCGTCTGCCTTCACGCGACGCTCAAGCTTTTTTGTATCCTCGGCAGGTGGTAGGTTCTCGGGGACAATTCCGCGGTCGATGAGGCTGCCACGCACGCTTGTGTTGTTCTCGACGTGCTCTTGTTTGATCTGGTCCAGGCCGTACAGGTCGTGTTCCTCGGCGTTGAAGGCCGTCATCGAGTTCGTAAGGTCCTTTGCTTTGATGAGGACATCGGCTAACCTGTCCGCCAATGCCGCGCTCTTGGGTACGCCGAGCTGCTGCTTCATTTCCGCCGTGCTTCTACCGCCGAATAACGCTTCATCGCCCTTCGACTTGATGATCGCGAATCCTTTGGAGCCCACGCCGCGTTTGAACGCAATACCCGAGAGCTGTTTCTCTGAATCGGATAGCGAGTGGCGCGCCTGCAAGCGCTGAATCTCTGCAAAGCGCTGCTCTATGAGCTCTTGGCGGCGGGTCTGCACGGCGAAGTACGCCTGCGCGAGCGCGATCTCTGGCTTGTTTGAATCTCCGTTTTGGGCGATTAAATAGCATGCATAGCGCGTAAGTTTGTAGTCTTTAACCGCGCGAGCGGCGACACCGGCAATTACCATTTTCGTGGTGTCACGAAAATGGGAATCAACTGGAGTTTTGTTTGTTTCGCACGAGACTTTTGCCCTCTTAACAACTTCGGCGAAGTTTTCCCATCGCGTGTACCCCATGGGTTCCATTAAATCTCGTGCGAGCCAATACTCAACGCCGTCTTCTACATTGGCGTAGCTATCAAGTTCGACACGCCACTTCTCGATATCTCTACTGTCCATATCTCCTCCTCGCTGGCCTATTGTCTATGCGGGCTTTGCCCGCTCCGTATTCAGAATAAGGATACGCTGCCGTACGGACACGAATGGGCCCCGTGCCACTTCGAGCTCACGGGGCCCATAGATATCGATTAGTTGTGTTCTGCTTTAGATGGGTGTTCGAATTAGTCCGCTCGATAGTGCGATCCGAGGCTTTCGGTTCGCTTGCGCATGGCTTTGACCATTTCCTGTGCTAGTTGAATCTGCGATTGCAGGCGGGCGAGGGCTGCGATTTCGCTGTCATTGGCGTGTGGCTTGCTCAGCGCCGTTGCGTCGTCTTGCAGGCTTTCAAGCTGTTGCAGGGCCTTGGATAGACCCGCTTCGGTCCTGTTGATCATGCAGTAGGTACTCATTGTGCGTTTGAGGCAGCGGGTCAGGCGCTCGGCGTCTGCTGTAGCTATGCCATGCTGGGGGAGGGCGATATCCATTGGAGCGGCCGCCTCGGGAGCGTCCAGCGCTGCTTGGGCTGCCGATGCGCCCGCAATGCGCCCGAACACGATGCCATTGGCACTCGACAAGCCGCCGATGCGGTCGGCGCCGTGCATGCCGCCTGTTGCCTCACCGCAGGCGTAGAGGCCCTCAACGCCCGTGTACGCGGTCTTGTCGATTTTGATACCGCCGTTGGCGGCGTGGGCATACATCGCCACGCGCATCTCGTCGGTCGGCGCGATGCCGTGCTCGTCTTGTAGCCAGGTGGCAAAGGTCTGCACAAACTCGGGGACGTCCTCGCGGGGGAAGTCGTAGTGGAGCGCCAGGCCTTCGGCTCCCGCTTGGTCGATGGCTAGGTCGATAGCGCGAGAATCCAGACGCGAAGTGAAGGGACCATATCCGGAGCGTTGCTCGAGCAGATCGTCGAGCTTATCGTCGGCGATATCGACCGGCTGGTCGAACTTGACGTAGCGCCAGGTCTTCTCGTTAAAAACAAGGTTTCGCTTGGGCTCGATGAAGCCGGGCATCATCTGCATGAACTCTATATTAGTAAGGGACGCACCGTGCGCCAGCGCGATAGCCTGTGATGAGCTGAGCACGTCGGCGGAAGTGAGGCTGCGCTCGAACAGGCCACCCGTGCCGCCCGCAGCGATGATAGTGGCCTTGACTGCCATAGGCACGAGACGCTCGTTTGTCCGGTCGTAGAGCGTGGCACCGACAATCTTTCCGTCCGTATCTTCAACAAGGTCGATAAGCTCATGGCGGGGGAGCAGGCGAATGCCGAGCGACTCGATCCGGGTCGTCAGAGCGTCCTCAAGGGGCTTACGGGTGAGGCCGCGCCACATGCGCGTCTTGTGGTCAAAACAGGGGATAAATTGCTTTTGCTGGGCGCTCTCAGCGCTTTGCGGACGCTGGAGCTCAACGCCTAGGTCTTGCTCGAGCCATTCAATTGCTTGGGGAATGCTGTGGACAAACGTCTGGACAAGCTCGGGGTCGGCGACGCCGCCACCAACGGTCTGGATGGTATCGATGAGGTCTTGTTCGTCGTCTTCGTTAACGGGTCCGATAAGCCCCAGGCCCCAGGTTCCGGGGAAGAAGCTCGATCCACTCATAGTCTTGCCGGCGCTTGCCACAGCGACGGTTGCGCCCGTGCGTGCCGCTTCGATGGCGGCGCAAAGGCCCGCAATGCCAGATCCAATTACCAGTACATCAGTCGATTCCATCGGATTCCTTTCTCGTCCGGCGCATTGTCGCATGGGTGATCGGCAATGGAGCCGCAAAGACTCGGCAAATCGGTAAAGGGCAAATATGGCAGGTGGGCGTCATGGACGTTCTGACGCTCCGTCTCATCACATCTCGTATTTCGCCCCAACTGATATATCGGCATTAGCTGCCCTGCGACAGCGTAAACAAAAAGAGCCGCCACCTTAAAAGGTAGCGGCTCCAAAGCTCAACTATGTGAGCATCGCGCGGGCGCGACTAGGCCTTGAGGGCCTCCTCGACGGCGACAGCGCAGGCGACGGTGGCACCGACCATGGGGTTATTGCCCATGCCGATGAGACCCATCATGTCGACGTGCGCAGGCACGGAGGAAGAACCGGCGAACTGGGCGTCGGAGTGCATGCGGCCCATGGTGTCGGTCATGCCGTAAGAGGCAGGGCCGGCGCCCATGTTGTCCGGGTGCAGGGTACGGCCAGTGCCGCCACCAGAAGCGACGGAGAAGTACTTCTTGCCAGCCTCGAGGCGCTCCTTCTTGTAGGTGCCAGCGACGGGGTGCTGGAAGCGCGTGGGGTTGGTGGAGTTACCGGTGATCGAGATGTCAACGTTCTCGTGCCACATGATGGCAACGCCCTCGCGGACGTCGTCGGAACCGTAGCAGTTAACGGCAGCGCGGGGACCATCGGAGTAGGGGATGGTCTCGACGACCTTGAGCTCGCCCGTGTAGTAGTCGAACTGGGTCTTCACGTAGGTGAAGCCGTTGATGCGGGCGATGATCTGAGCGGCGTCCTTGCCCAGACCGTTGAGGATAACGCGCAGCGGCTTCTTGCGAGCCTTGTTGGCGTTCAGAGCCAGGCCGATAGCGCCCTCAGCGGCAGCGAAGGACTCGTGGCCAGCCAGGAAGGCGAAGCACTCGGTGTCGTCGGAGAGCAGCATAGCGCCCAGGTTGCCGTGGCCCAGACCGACCTTGCGGTCCTCGGCGACGGAGCCGGGAACGGTGAAGGCCTGGATGCCCTCGCCGATGATGGCGGCAGCCTCAGAAGCGGTCTTGGCGCCACGCTTGACAGCGAGAGCGCAACCGAGGGTGTAGGCCCACTCAGCGTTCTGGAAGGCGATGGACTGGGTGTTGTTGACGATCTCACGCGGGTTGAAGCCCTTGTCGGTGCAGATCTGCAGAGCTTCCTCGAGGGAGGCGATGCCGTTGTCGGCGAGGCACTTGTTGATCTTGTCAGCGCGGCGCTCGTAACCTTCGAACGTAACAGTCATAGTTATTTCCCTCCCTTTCTACTCGTGAACCGGGAACACGCTGGCGACGGAGTGAGTCTCCTCGTCGGTGCGCGGGTCGATGTACTTGGCAGCGTTCTCCCACTGACCATAGTGGCCCATAGCGCCAGCGATGGCCTCCTCGGGGGTCTTGCCGGCCTTGACGGCGTCGGTGAACTTGCCGAGGTTCAGGAACTCGAACGCGATGATCTCGTTCTTGTCGTTGAGAGCCATGCGGGTGACGTAGCCCTGAGCGAGCTCGAGGTAACGAGCGCCCTTGGCCTTGGTGCCGAACATGGTACCGACCTGAGAGCGAAGGCCCTTGCCGAGGTCGTCGAGGGAGGCGCCCACGGGCAGGCCGCCCTCGGAGAACGCGGTCTGGCTGCGGCCGTAAACGATCTGCAGGAAGATCTCGCGCATAGCAACGTTGATGGCGTCGCAGACGAGGTCGGTGTTGAGGGCCTCGAGGATGGTCTTACCGGGAAGGATCTCGGAAGCCATGGCAGCAGAGTGGGTCATGCCGGAGCAGCCGATGGTCTCAACGAGGGCCTCCTCGATGATGCCGTCCTTGACGTTCAGCGTGAGCTTGCAGGCGCCCTGCTGAGGTGCGCACCAACCCACACCGTGCGTAAGACCGGAGATGTCGGAAATCTCCTTAGCCTGGACCCACTTGCCCTCCTCGGGGATGGGTGCGGGGCCGTGGTATGCACCCTTGGCAACGGGGCACATGTTCTCCACTTCCTGTGAGTACTGCATGCCTCTCCTCTCTATCGTGTTGGCGTCCCGTCTGGGGGTCGTGGCTGGCGATTGCCGGGCGACCCTTCGAAAGGGACATGACATGCAGCCCCTATAATACCGCGAAATGCACGGAATATTCGGCGAACGGCTCAGTTTTCGTAGCGAGAAGTCCGGAAGTTTTAATTGAAACGGTTTAACTATATGTTCTGTGGTCGCGAACTTCCGTAGAGGGGGTTCGTCTTGGGCAAGCTTTTGGTCAGCTCTTGTAAGCGTTGCAGGGGTTGACCTGTTGCAACGGTGCCGTTCGCCGCCCGTTTACTGCCTTTGGCCGCGCGAGTGTATTGTTTTGCGTGAATGTTTTGATGGCACGCTTCAATCGTGCTGTATTGGATGGCAATCAGATCCCGGCGAAGGGAGCGCCATGCAGCGCGTTTGGAGAACGGTTACCGGCTTTACCATGTCTGTGCCCGCGGTGTGGGCAAGCAGCTCATCTTTGAGGGCGATGAAGACCGGTGGGAGTTTTTGGAGCTGATGCGCGAGTGCTGCCGCGAGGCGGGCGTGACGGTTATCGCCTGGTGCCTTATGGGCAATCACGTGCATCTGGTGCTTGCAGATTACGAGGACGCGATGAGCGCGGCGATGCACCGGCTGCTTTTGACGTACGCGCGGCGGTTCAATAAGCGCACGGGGCGCACGGGTCATCTGTTCCAGAACCGTTTTGACCGGCGCTCGCTCGATACCGACCGTTATCTAATGGCTGCCATTCGCTATGTTCACGCTAATCCGCAGGAGGCGGGTATCGCCCTGATCGAGCGTTATCCCTGGAGCAGCTTTGCCGAGTATCTGAGAGCGTATGACAACGATACGACGAGGGGATTTTCGGACCCTTCTTGTGTGCTTGAGCTCTTTGAGTCTGCCAAGGGGTTTCTGGATTATTCTCTGTCGATGCCCGATGGTTCCGATCCGGTGATTCACGATATGGATGAGACAGAGTGGGAGCGGCGTGCGTTTGCCGACAAGATGGCGAAGCGCCTGGGTGTGCCGCTCAACAAACTCAAGACCGTAGCACCCTCGCGGCGAGACGGAATCATTTTCGCCCTGCACGATGTCGGCTACACGGTGCGCGAGATCGAACGATATACGGGAATCAGCAAGAGTACCGTCTCTCGTATCGTGCGCGCTTATGTTCGGGTGAATGCTCAGGCTGAGGGCTCGGAATAGAAAATGGCCGAACCACTCTTGTCAAGCGATTCGGCCAACAAAATTCTTAAGATTTGGGACAAATACTACTGATTATTTTGTCCCGTGAGCATGCCGTCGAGGGTGCGCCAGGCGAGCTCGGCGCATTTGACGCGGGCGGGCATGTGCGAGATGTCCTGAAGCTGGGCGGCTTCGTCCAGGTCTTCCAAGTCCTCCTCGGAGAGCTTCTCGCCGCGGATCATGGCGAGGAAGAGTCCCGCCAAGCGACGTGCCTCCTCGACGGTCTCGTCGGTGATGAGGTCGGCCATGATGTCGGCACTGGCCTGGCTGATGGCGCAGCCGTGGCCGGTAAAGGAGGCCTCCTCGATCACGCCGTTCTCGACGCGCAACTGTAAGGTGAGCTCGTCTCCGCAGCTGGGGTTGATGCCGTCGTGCTCGTGCGTGGGAGCATCCATCTCGTACTTATAGTCGGGGTGCGAGTTGTGCTCCATAAATGTGGTGGAGGTGTACAGATTACCCATTGAACGTGCTCCAAACGTGATGCAGGCCGGCGATGAACTTGTCGATGTCGGCCTTGTCGTTGTAGAAGGCCACGCTGGCGCGGCAGCAGGCAAGGTTTTCGACACCCAGCCAGGTAAGCAGCGGCTGCGCGCAGTGGTGGCCGGCGCGGATGCAGACGCCGTCCATGTCCGTGATGCTCGCGACGTCGTGCGGGTGGATGCCCTTGACGTTAAAGCTTACAACGCCGTGGTGGTTGTCCCAATAGATGGAGCCGATGATCTGGACAAAGTCGAGCTGCATGAGCTCGCCCATCAGGTAGTGGACAAGTGCCTGTTCGCGGGCCTGGATGTTTTCGTAACCCACCGTGTTGAACAGGTAATCGAGGGCGGCGCCCGTGGCGAAGATGCCGGCGGCGTCCTGCGTGCCGGCCTCGAACTTCTCGGGGACGGGCGCCCAGACAGCGTCCTGCTCGGTGACCGAATCGATCATCTCGCCGCCGGTAAGCATGGGCGGCATGGCGTTGAGCAGGTCCATCTTGCCCCACAGCACGCCAATACCCATGGGGCCCATGGCCTTGTGCGCGCTAAAGGCAAAGAAGTCGGCGCCCAGGTCGGCCACATCGACCGGCATGTGCGGCAGCGACTGCGCGCCGTCGACGACCAGGTAGCCGCCGTACTTGTGCACGAGCTTGCCGAGGTTCTTGACTGGGTTCTCGACGCCCAACACGTTGGAGACCTGTCCCACGGCCAGGATCTTGGTCTTGGGACCCACCTTGGCAAGAACCTCCTCGGTGGTGAGCTGGCCGGTCTTGGTGGGGTAGAGGTAGACGAGCTTGGCGCCGGTCTTGCGGCAGACCTGCTGCCATGGAATCAGGTTGGAGTGGTGCTCCATGATGGTGATGACGACCTCGTCACCGGGCCCGAGCACCGTGGGTGCAAAGCTCTTGGCGACCAGGTTGAGCGACTCGCTCGTGTTGCGGGTGAAGACGACCTCGTTGGCCTGGGGAGCGCCGATGAGGTCGGCGATCTGCTGGCGGACCTTCGCGATGGCCTCGGTGGCCTCGACGGACAGCGAGTACAGGCCGCGCAGGGGGTTTGCGTTCATGCGCTGATAGAAGTCGCGCTCGGCGTCGAGCACGCAGACAGGGCGCTGCGCGGTGGCGGCGCTATCGAGGAAGGCGATCTCGGGGTGCTGCTGGAAGAGCGGGAACTGCGCCTTGTAGGGGTTGGTCTCGATGTCTACGGTGGGCCAGCCGCGCGAAACCTCGTCGCTGGCATCGAGCTCCATGGGCTCGGGGGCGGTGCAGGTATCGCATTTAACGTGCTCGGTGTCGATCATGCGAGCTCCTCTTCAAAGTTGTCGATCAGGTTGTTGCCCAGGCGGACGACGGCGGCGCGGGTGCGCTCGTCGGTTGCGGAAAGTGCGGCGTCCTCCAGTTTGGCGCGGATGAACAGGTCCTCGGCGGCGTTTTGGTCAAGGCCGCGGCAGGCGAGGTAGAACAGCTGCTCGTCGCGGACGTGGCCGATGGTGGCGCCGTGGTTGCCGGCGACGTCGTCCTCGTCGCACAGGATGACGGGAACGGTCTTGTTGTCGACGCCCTTGTTGGCCAAAAGCACCGTCTCGCGTTCGGTGCCGGTTGCACCCTTGCAGCCGTGCACGAGGTCGATGGTGCCGCGGTAGACCTTCTTGGACGTACCGGTCAGCACGCCGTTGGCGTCGATCTCGCACTCGGTCTTGCGACCGCGGTGGCGCAGCTCGTAGTTAAAGTCGCGCACCTGCTCGCGGGCGCCCAGGTAATCGGTATCGATGGTGACCTTGGCGGTATCGCCCAGCAGGTCGCCGGCAAGGCCGGTGGCGCTGGCGCCAGCACCCAAGACGGTGTGCTGCACGTTGACGCGCGCGCCCTCGTCCAGGAACAGGCCGGTGTCGTCGAGCGCGATCCAGCTATCGTCGAGCGTCTGCGTGCAGGCCACGTTGACGGTGGCGTACTCGTGGGCGCACACGCGTAGCACGGAACCCACGACGCCCTCGCCGGCAACGGGGGAGTCCAGGGCGATCTGCAGGTCGAGCGTCGACTGGGGACGGGCGACGACGTCGACGGCGGCGATGGCCGCGGCGGCATCGACACCGCTCACACGCACGGTAACCGTCGCGTGCTTGTATTCGGGCGCATCGATGACGATGCGCTTGGTAGCGTGCTCGGCCAAGTAGGCGTAGGCAGCCTCGCCCATGCCGGTTTCGAAGGCCTCAGCGGGGGAGAGCTCCTCCTCCAGCTTGATGGCGCCGGCCTGGTAGACGGAGGTGGCGGGCACGTCGAGCTCGGTTTCGGGCGTGATGCGGGCGCGGTCGGCGGCGTCGCCGGGGGCGGAGGCGCGGCGCTCGGGGAAGCGCTCGGCCATGGCGTCCATGGCGGCGTCGAAGGCGTCGGCCGAGCCGGCAAGCTGCTCGTCCAAGCCCTCGACCTCAACGGCCTCGGCGGGAGCGGCGGCAAGCTCGTCAGAGAGCTCGAGCTTGGTCTGGTTCATTTTCAACCAGCCCCAGGTTGCTGCGGGCATCGCGTTGACCTGCTCGAGTGTGGTGGCAGCGGTGTTGGTTTCCTGTTTCATTATCCGATCGCTCCTTCCATCTCGAGCTTGATCAGGTTGTTCATCTCGACGGCGTACTCCAGCGGCAGCTCCTTGGAGACCGGGTTGGCAAAGCCGTTGACGATCATGGTACGGGCCTCTTCCTCCGAGATACCGCGGCTCATCAGGTAGAACACCTTATCGTCGCCGATGCGGCCGATGGTGGCCTCGTGGCCGATGTCGACGTTCTTGGCGCGGATGTCCATGGCCGGAATAGTGTCGGAGCGGCTTTGGTCGTCGAGCATCAGCGACTGGCAGCTCACGGTTGCCTTGGAGCCCTCGGCCTTGGGTGTGGCAACGATAGAGCTGCGGAAGGTCTGAATGCCGCCGCTCTTGGAGATGCCCTTGGTCTCGACGGTTGCCGAGGTCTCGGGCGCGTTGAGCACGACCTTGCAGCCGGTATCGAGGTTCTGACCGGCGCCGGCAAAGGTGATGCCGGTAAAGCTCGACCGGGCGCGGCGGCCGTTGAGCACGCTCATGGGGTAGAGGTAGCCCACGTGGCTGCCGAAGGAGCCGCTGATCCACTCGATGTCGCCGTCCTCGTCCACGCGCGCACGCTTGGTGTTGAGGTTGTACATGTTCTTGGACCAGTTCTCGATGGTCGAGTAGCGCAGGTGCGCACGCTTGCCCACAAAGAGCTCGACGGCGCCGGCGTGGAGGTTGGCCACGTTGTACTTGGGCGCGGAGCAGCCCTCGATAAAGTGCAGGTCGGCATCGTCCTCGACAATGATGAGCGTGTGCTCAAACTGGCCGGCACCCTTGGCATTGAGGCGGAAGTAGCTCTGCAGCGGAAAATCGAGCTTGGTGCCCTTGGGCACGTAGACAAACGAGCCGCCCGACCATACGGCGCCGTGCAGGGCCGCAAATTTGTGGTCGGTGGGCGGGATGAGCGTCATAAACTTCTCGTGGATGAGCGGCTCCCACTGCGGGTCGTGCAGAGCCTCCTCGATGCCGGAGTACACGATGCCCATCTTGGACGCCGTGTCCTGCATGTTGTGGTAGACCAGCTCGGAGTCGTACTGCGCGCCGACGCCCGCCAGGTAGCTGCGCTCGGCCTCGGGGATGCCCAGGCGCTCAAAGGTGTTCTTGATGTCGTCGGGCACCGACTCCCAGTCGTGCTTTTGGTCGGTGTTGGGCTTGACGTAGGTGACGATGTTGTCCATGTCCAAGCCCTCGATGGAGGGGCCCCACGTCGGATCCGGGAAGCGGTTGAAGATCTCGAGGGACTTGAGGCGCAGGTCGAGCATCCACTGCGGCTCGTCCTTCTTGGCGCTGATCTCGCGCACGATGTCGGGCGTGATGCCGGCGTCGAGACGTTCGAATCCCTCCTCGCCATAGGTGAAGTCGTAGAGGCTGCGGTCGATGTCCGCGACCTCGGTGCGGTTCTTGGTCATTGCGTCGCCCCTTTACGCCTGCTGCTCGGCAGCGGCGGTCTCGGCCTGGGCGCGCTGCTCGGCGGCCTCGCGCTCGAAGGTCTCAAAGCCGTTCTTGTCGATCCAGGGGATGAGCGAGGCGTCGTCCTCGCGCACGATGTGGCCCTTGACCATAACGTGGACGCGGTCAACATCCAGGTGCTCCAGGATGCGCGTGTTGTGCGTGATGATGAGCATGGAGCCGTCGCAGCTCTTGCGGTAGGCGTCCATGCCGTGGCTGACGGTGGACAGGGCGTCGACGTCCAGGCCCGAGTCAGTCTCGTCCAGGATGGCGAGCTTGGGCTGCAGCAGCAGAAGCTGGAGCATCTCGACCTTCTTTTTCTCGCCGCCCGAGAAGCCCACGCCCAGCTCGCGGTTGAGATAGGCGGTATCCATGTTGAGCTCGGCCGCGAGCTCCTTGACGCGACGGCGGAACTCCTTGCCCTTCATCTCCAGACCGGGGCGGCCGGCGATGCTGGCGCGCAAAAAGCTCGACAGCGGCACGCCCGGGATCTCGACCGGGGCCTGAAAGCTCAGGAACAGGCCGGCGCGCGAGCGCTTGTCGGTGGTGAGCTCGGTGATGTCCTGGCCGTCAAAGACGATACGTCCGTCCTGCACGGTGTAGACGGGATCGCCCATGACCAGGTGACCAAGGGTGGACTTACCCGCGCCGTTGGGGCCCATCAGCACGTGGGTCTCGCCGGCGGCGACTTGCAGGTTGACGTTGTGGAGGATGGTCTTCTCGTCCACGGAGGCAGTCAGACCTTCGATGGAAAGCAGCGGATTTGTGCTCATGCTGTCCCTCTCTGTATATGGTGTACTCATAGGTGTACTAAACCCTAGGAATCTTCTCGGAATAAAGTTACTATGGGTTCGGCGTTAGTCAAGGGAAAACCCGACTAATCCACTCGACTTTTCTAGATGTGGGACAAACTAACCTGGTTATGTTGTCCCAGATGCGATGGAAGGGTAGGTATGCTCATTTCTTCTAAGGGCCGCTATGCCCTCCGGCTGATGATCTATATCGCGGCGCTGGGTGACGCCGAGGGCAAGATTGCTTTGCGCGAGGTTGCCGACCGTGAACATATCTCGCAAAAGTATTTGGAGCAGCTGGTTCGTCCGCTTATGAAGGCGGGCCTGCTTAAGAGCGTGCGCGGCAAAGGCGGTGGCTACATGATGGCCAAGGACCCCGCCGAGGTGCGTGCTGGCGACATCCTGCGCGCTGTCGAGGGCAGTACGGCGCCCGTGGCGTGCGACGGCATCGACAACAGCTGCACCCGCAGCGATTTGTGCTCGACCGTCAAGTTCTGGCGCGGTCTGGACGACGTGATCGAAAAGTACGTCGACGGCGTGACGTTGGCCGACCTAGCCGCCGTTCCCGAGATCAACTTTGACATTAAGCTGTAGGTTGAGCGCAATTCCTTAAGATTTCGCGGAGGGTTGTTGCCGTTTACCGAGGGGTTGTTGTGTAACAACAGGCGAGCTGCAATACTTATTTTTATCTTTGCAAACTGCACTTTAACTACACCAATGCAGGGAGGATCTTATGCAGCCCAAGCATTCTGCGATTGTCGCGGGCCTGACGCTGGCGCTTTCGTTTGGCGCCGTTACCGCATCCGCGCCCGCCCCCGCCGCCGCCGAGGAGCCCACGCCGGGCGTTGCCTCGGATGCCACCGATATCGACAAAGGTCTCTACACCCAGCAGTCCTTCTCGGGCGTGCTGAGGTCGGTCCAGGGCGTTTCGTTTGTCAACGTGACTCCCGAGATGAAGTACTTTACCAAGTACGAGAGCCATGGCAACTACAACCAGGGCTTTTCGTATGGGGACGGATACAACGCGCTGGGCTATTACCAGTTCGACCGTCGATGGTCGCTCATTCCGTTTATGAAGCAGGCCTACAACTACAACCCCGAAAAATACAGCATGCTCAAGGATGCGATTGATCGCGGCAGCGAGATTTCCAACGCGAGCAATGCCATGTACGAGAACGGCCAGCTCACCGAGCTGGGCCATATCGCGCAGGAGGCTTTCCAGGGTGCTTACAACACCGATCCTGTTGAGTTCTCAGCACTTCAAGATGCCTATGCGTACAACTCGTACTATGCGGTGACCGAGGCGTGGCTCAAGAGCGGCCTGGGTATTGATATTTCGGGCCGCGCCGATTGCGTCAAGGGCATGGTGTGGAGCATCACCAACATGTGCGGCACCGGTGGCTGCAGGGACTTTTTCCGCTGGGCGAATCTTTCCAACGATATGTCCGACCGCGAGTTTGTGACGGCGCTTTCCAACAGCGTGGTCAACAATATCGCCACCAAGTTTTCAAGTCAGCCCCAGTATCATGAGGGCTGGAAGAATCGTTATAAGAATGAGCTGAAGGACTGCTTGGTTTATATCGCTGAGGACGAGGCAGCCGCTGCGACGCCCGTGCAGCCCGAGCCTACGCCGGCGCCCTCGCCGACACCTGATTCGAATGACGACTCGAGTGACGATGCCAACGACGACAGGATGGATGCGCCCTCGACCGATGCTGACGGCGGTGGCTCTGCTGGTGGCACTACCAACGACGGCTCTACCTTGAACGGCTCCAATTCGAACGGCTCTGCTGCGGGCGATTCGTCTTCAAGCTCTGTTGGCAATACGGACAGCGACGCTTCTGGCTCGACCGACGCTGACATCTCTAACTCATCTACCGGCTCGAGTGATTCGTCTATTGGCACCGGCTCTAACAATGGCTCCGGTTCAGATCGGAAGAGCACACGTCTGAACTCCAGTCACTCTTATATATCTCGTATG
>CALJCO010000113.1 GCA_938023905.1 uncultured Collinsella sp.
CGACCTTGATGCACTCTTCGGTGTCGCGACCGATGGCGTGCTCGGGCGCCTCGAGCGGCACGCTGGCGAGCTTGGCGGCGCGGGCGGCAAGCGCGTCCATGGAGATGCGGATGCCCGGTGCGATCGCTCCGCCAATGTAATAACCGTCCTCATCGATGACGTCGATATTGGTCGCGGTGCCAAAGTCCACCACGATTGCCGGCGCGCCGTAGAAAGTTTCGGCCGCAACGGCGTTAGCGACGCGATCGGCGCCTACGGCCTGGGGACGCGCCGCGCGCAGCTTGGTCACCGCGGCCGTCTGCGGCCCAATGACGATGGCGTCCGCGGCAATGCGGTCGGCCACGGCGTGCCACTCGCGCGAGAGCTGCGGCACCACGCCCGCAAAGGCGATCGCGTCGACCGCGTCGAGCGAAAGGCCGTACATCTTAAAGAAACCCATCAGGCGCACATGAATCTCGTCGGCGGTATAGGAGCGGTCGGTGGGCATGCGCCACGACTGCACCAGCTCGTCTCCGTCAAACAGGCCCATGGCCGTCTGCGTGTTTCCCATATCGATAGCGAGCAGCATGTCTACTCCCAGTGTTGGCATAAAAGGACGCGCACCATTGTATACGCGCCGTCGACGGCGCTCGGCCGCGATTCGTTTACGGTGATAGGGGCTGAGGGGTTTAAATGTGAAGGAATTATGCTCTACGAGATTTTCCTTGCCGTTTACCGAACTTCCGCGTAATATTCTTTCTTGCGCACATGAGGCGCCCAGACATTGCGGGGTGGAGCAGTCTGGTAGCTCGCCGGGCTCATAACCCGGAGGTCGTAGGTTCAAATCCTGCCCCCGCGACCAAGAACTTGCAGCTCGTCGGCCTAGCCGGCGAGCTTTTTTGTTATTCCGGGACCGTGTTTTCGGTCCAATTCTCGGCCTCCCAAACAAAATCTCGATCTGTAACATCTAGACCCGATTTGGGCGGCTAGGTGTTACAGATCGAGATATACCGGTGGGCTGGGTCGTGTTTGTCTAAATCTGTAACACGAGGGACGGATTTTGCCGAGTTGTTGTTATAGATTGAGATTTTCTAGCAGGCGGGTCCCGTTTGTCTCGATCTGTAACAGTAAGACCCGGTTTTGCCGAGCAACTGTTACAGATTGAGACAAACCGACGGGCCGCCCCGCCCCATCCACCTGCCGCTACCTGCTGTCTGCCGATTTCCGTTGCGCCACTGTGCTCCCATGCCATATCCTCTAGACAACTACGCGGCACCATCGCCGCCGCGCCTACAAGAGAGGAATGTCCATGACCGCACCTGCATCCAAGCTGCTCCAGCCCATTACGGTTGGCCCCCTTGAGCTCAAGAACCGCATTATGTTCCCGCCGCTGACCACCGGCTACGAGGAGCGCGACGGTTCCATCGGCGAGCGCAGCCTGGCTTTTTACGAGCGCCTGGCCCGTGGCGGTGTGAGCTACATCGTCATCGGCGACGTCGCTCCCGTCATGACCGCGAGCCCCACGCCCAAGCTGGCGACCGACGCCCAGATCCCCACGTTTAAGGCGCTGGCCGACACCGTCCACAAGCACGGCGCCAAGGTCGCGCTGCAGCTGTTCCACCCCGAGTACGATGTGCCCGGCGTCGGCCGCATGGTCATGGGCTCCATGGCCGCCGCCAAGGCCGCGCAGGAGGCCAAGGCCGCCGGCGACGAGGAGACCTTCGCCGCCAAGATGGCCGAGTCCAACGAGATTCGCAAGCAGGCCTACGCCAAACTGCACCACGACATGCAGCACTTTGTGAACGAGGCCACCGTGGAGCAACTCACCCAGATCAAGGAGGCTATCGCCGCCTCGGCCGCCCGCGCACAGCAGGCCGGCATCGACGCCATCGAGGTTCACGGCGACCGTCTGGTGGGTTCGCTGTGCTCCGCGATCCTCAACAAGCGCACCGACGAGTACGGTGGCTCGTTCGAGAATCGCGTCCGTTATGCGCTGGAGGTCGTCGCCGCCATTAAGGAGGCCGCGCCGCAGCTGATGGTGGAGTACAAGCTCCCCGTGATCATGGAGAACCCCGACGGCACGCCGCGCGGCAAGGGTGGCCTGCAGCCCGACGAGGCCTGCGAGTTTGCCAAGCTGCTCGAGGGCGCGGGCATCGACATGATCCAGGTCGCGCAGGCCAACCACACCGGCAACATGGGCGACACCATTCCGCCCATGGGCGCCATGCCCTACAACTGGACGCTGCCCGTGGCCGAGCGCGTCAAGGCCCTGGTCTCCGTGCCGGTGGCAACCGTCGGCCGCGTTGTCTCGGTCGAGGCGGGCGAGAAGATCCTGGAAGACGGTTCGGCCGACATCGTCGCGTACGGCCGCTCGCTCATGTGCGACCCCGACATTGCGCTCAAGGCCGCCACGGGTGAGCCCATCCGCGAGTGCCTCAACTGCAACAAGGGTTGCGTCGATGCGATCCAAAACCGCCAGTACATCTCGTGCGTGCTCAATGCCGAGAACGGCGACGAGGCGACCATCGCCATTAAGCCCGGCGAGGGCGACAAGAAGATCGCCGTGGTGGGCGGCGGTATTGCCGGCCTGGAGGCCGCACGCGTGGCGGCCAAGCGCGGCTACGACGTGACCGTCTATGAGGCGAGCGATCATCTGGGCGGCCAGATTGTGCTGGCGGCCGCGCCTCCGCGCAAGGACGAGATCATGCGTTCGGTCGAGTACTACGAGAAGATTCTGCCCGGCCTGGGCGTGAAGGTTGAGCTCAACCACGTCGCTAGCCCCGCGGACCTCAACGCCGCCGACGCCGCGATTGTGGCTGTGGGCGCACACGACGTGGCCATCCCCGTTCCGGGTGCCAACTCGGAGAAGGTCGTCTCGAGCTGGGACGTACTGGCC
Organism: uncultured Collinsella sp.; assembly: GCA_938023905.1. GTDB lineage: Bacteria > Actinomycetota > Coriobacteriia > Coriobacteriales > Coriobacteriaceae > Collinsella. The sequence goes on from CALJCO010000113.1 coordinate 2,876, forward strand.
GGCAAGGTGGAGCTTACGGGCCGCGTCGCCGTCATTGGCGGTGGCCTGGTGGGCACCGAGACTGCCGAGTACCTGCTGCAGCACGGCTGCGAGGTGGCGATCGTGGAGATGCTCGACAAGATTGCCGCGGGCGAGTCCGAGACCATTCTGCCGCTGATTATGAGCGACTTTGCCGAGCACAACGTGGAGCAGCACGTGAAGACCCGCCTGACCGCCATTACCGACGAGGGCGTTGAGGCCATTTGCACCACCGAGGACGGCGCCGAGGAGCCGATAAAAATCGCCTGCGATTACGTGGTGATGGCCGTGGGCTCCAAGGCCAACGCGTTTGACCTGGATGGCGTGACGGTGCCCGTGACCTGCGTGGGCGACTGCTCGGGCGAGCGCACCGCCGACATTGCGAGCGCCATTCGCACGGCGTATCACGCGGCCAACGAGCTGTAGTTGAACATCGCGGCCAGGCGGGGCGGTAGCACGGATCCGTCTCGCCCGGCTGTGTCCCGTCGGGTGTCAACCGGTGCGGGGCCTGCAAGCGCAGCAGGTCCCGCCCTTTTGTTTTGCTCCGGTGGATGGCAATGCGCGGTAATCATGAGGAGTGAGGACGTCTACTGCCTTGCAGATCACTCAAAATTATTGGGGGAGGGGTTAATAACTATATCCTCTATACCAAAGGACATAAAGAGATGTCAATTTTGTTGACAAGCGAATGACGATTAGCTGCGAGTCAGCTACCAGCGTAAATAATCGATAAAGAAATGTCGTAATTTGGTGCCAAATGCCCAGATAACGCCGCGTCTATTTTAATTAACTGCTTTGAGCAAACAGCAAAATGCTACTATCTAACATGCACGTAAGAAAGCAGATTAACGGTTAAGGCTAAGAAGTGGCAGGTATGTCGGAAGCAACTAGGACTCGCACGCATGCGCCTGAGATTAGGCAGCGCGCCGTCGAGATCCTCCAAGAGGGGGTCGGTCATCGCGCCCTTGCCGCGGAGCTTGGCATTCCCCAGGCCACGGCTCGTCAGTGGGCCCGCGCGTATGCCGTGGGCGGTGCCGACGCCGTTCTCAACGCCGGTTCGCATCATCGCACCTATTCGTACGAAGTTAAGCTCGCCGTGGTCAAGGACCGCTTGGAAAACGGCTTAACGGTTCGCGAGGCCATGATCAAGCACAAGATTCCCAGCGAGTCTTCGGTCAAGGCTTGGTGCCGTCAGTACCGCGAGAGCGGTGAGTCCGCGCTGGTCGATAAGCCGCGCGGCCGCAAGCCGCGCGTTAAAAAGGCGGAATAGCAAACGGGATGGTGCGCCCACAGGGGCGCATTTTTCTTGCCGCCCCTCTACTCCAATGCGGACAGACTCCTTGCCCCGTGCGCCTAAAACTCCCCAGTTGACCGAAAACCTGCCGCCGCTACTCCTCAACTGAGCTATAACGTTAAACAATTGCAGCGTTTTTGCATGGGGGAGTGATGGTATGACGCTACTGTATTTCCTTACCCTGTTTCCGCTGGTACCGGCGCTGGGCATGCTGCTCGCGCGTGGTGACCGCGCCCGCGATGCGCTAGGGCTTGTAGGCTCTGGCATCATTATGGCGGTGACGGTTGTAGTCGCCGTCATGTTTTTTGACACGGGCCCGCAGAGCTTCGAGGTGGCACCGGGCACCTCGCATGTGCTCTCGATCATCAGCTCCGTCATCGACGTGATCCTGTGCGCCGTCATCCTGTACAACGCGCGTAAATATAAGAGCACGCTCACCACGGTGCTCGGCATAGTCCAGCTGGTGGGCTCGCTCGCCTTTGCAGCCATGACGCTGCCCGCGGCCGAAGCCGTCACCGCGACGCCGCTCTACCTGGACTACATGAGTGTGATCATGGTCCTCGCGGTCGGTATCGTCGGCAGCCTAATCTGCGTGTATGCCCTGGGCTACATGAAGGACTTCCAGGCTCATGACGAGCACGAGGCTGCGCTGCGCGGGCAGACCGCGCCCGACCGTCGCCCGCAGTTCCTGGCGCTTATGTTTCTATTCCTCTCGGCCATGTTCGTCATCGTGACGAGCGACAACCTTGAGTGGCTGTTCTGTGGCTGGGAAATCACCACCGTGTGCTCGTTCCTCATGATTGGCTACACGCGCACGCCCGAGGCCATCAAGAACGCCTTTACCCAGATCATCCTCAACATGCTGGGCGGCATCGCGTTTTTGGCCGGACTCATGTATCTGCACGTTAACGGCATGCCGCTGACCATCTCGGGCATGATCGAGCTTTCCGGCGCCGGAACCGCGCAGTCCGCGCTGCTAGTGATGCCGGTCGTCCTGCTGTCGCTCGCCGCACTCACCAAGGCCGCACAGATGCCGTTCCACACCTGGCTGCTCGGCGCCATGGTTGCCCCCACGCCCACGAGCGCCCTGCTGCACTCGTCAACCATGGTCAAAGCCGGCGTGTTCCTGATGGTCAAGCTGAGCCCGCTCTATGCCATCTATCCTGTGACCGGCTTTATGGTCACGAGTGTGGGCGCCATCACGTTTTTGCTCGCTGCCCTCATGGCCATCTCGCAGAGCAACGCCAAACGCGTGCTCGCGTACTCCACCATTTCCAACTTGGGCCTCATCAGCGCCTGCTTGGGTGTCGGCGCGCCCGAGGCCGTGTGGGCCGCCATCTTCCTGATCCTGTTCCACACGGTGGCAAAGTCGCTGCTGTTCCTGTGCGTGGGCACGGCCGAGCATCATATCGGCAGCCGCGATATCGAGGACATGGACGGTATGTTCAGCCGCATGCCGCACCTGACGCGCCTGATGATGCTGGGCATCATGGGCATGTTTGTGGCGCCGTTTGGCATGCTCGTGTCCAAGTGGGGCGCCCTGGTGGCGTTTGCGCAGACCGGCAACGTGCTCATGATCATGGTGCTTGCCTTTGGCTCGGCCGCGACCTTCTTCTTCTGGGGCAAGTGGCTTGCCAAGCTTTCGGGCGTCGATCCCACGGCCCAAAACGTTGAGGTCAATGTCCATAAGACCGAATGGATGGCGCTCAACACCATCGCCGCGCTGCTGATTCTGTGCTGCGTGGCGTTCCCGGTTATCTCGAGCGGTCTGGTGTCGCCTTACTTGGCCATGGTGTTTGGACGCGTGCCGTACGTTATTGGCAAGGACGCCATGTATCTGATGGTGGTTATCGTGGCGTTTATCGCCGTGGTGCTGCTGACTTCATTCCGCGTGAGCAACAAACCGCACGTAAACGTATATCTTTCGGGCGTGGGAACCGACAATTACCGTCATTTCCGCGGCTCGATGGGGCACGAGGTGAAGGCCGAAAAGCGCAATTGGTACTCGGAGGACGCCCTTGGCGAGAAGCGTATTGGCCCCGCGGGTAGCGTCGTGTGCTGCAGCATTATCTTGTTTGCGCTGCTGTGCTGCGCGTGGATTGGGCCCGAGCGGCTTGCCATGAGCGCGCCCTCGGTGCTGCGCGGTAAGTATTTCGAAGGCTCGGGTGTCGTGGGTATTTTTATTGGCACCGTGGTGTTTGCCCTGCTGGCGCCGCTTGTGGGCGGCCTGATCGACGGTCTTGACCGTAAACTTTCGGCTCGCATGCAGGGCCGCGTGGGCCCGCGCCTGCTGCAGCCCTTCTACGACGTTGCCAAGCTGCTGCGCAAGGCCCCTGCCAGCGTAAACACCATGGACGACACCTATATGGCGTGCGCGCTCATCTTTACCGTCGTGGGCGGCGGCATCTTTGTGTCGGGCTCCAATACGCTGCTGTGCGCCTTTATGGTTACGCTCGCCGCGATCTTTGTGGTGCTGGCGTCCGCTTCGACGCAAAGCCCGTTTGCCCAGGTCGGTGCCGACCGCGAGCTGCTGCAGGTTATGAGTTACGAGCCCGCCGTTTTGCTGATGAGTGTGGGCCTGTACCTTGCCACCGACAGCTTCGACTCCATCGCCGTGACGGGGCAGTCGGCCCCCATCATCGTGTACAGCGCGCCCATTTTCCTCGCACTGCTCGCGGTGCTTACCATCAAGCTGCGCAAGTCGCCGTTTGACCTTTCGTACTCACATCACGCGCATCAGGAGATTGTCCAGGGCGTCGCCACCGAGATGAGCGGCGGCACGCTGGCCAAGATGACCCTTATGCACTGGTGCGAGACCGTGCTGTTTTTGATGTGGGTGGGCATGTTCTTTGTCTGGGACAACCCGGTGAGCTGGGTCGTAGCCCTGGTCGTGATGGTCGCGACGTATTTTGTCGAGGTGCTGATCGATAACACCTTTGCCCGCAGTACCTGGCGCAGCTGCTTTAAGCTCGGTTGGGGCGTGGCGCTGGTGTTTGGCCTGCTCAACCTTATGCCCATCCTCGTCGACGTGTTTATTTAGGAGGCGGCATCCATGGATCATAAAATGTCGCGCTCGCCGTGGGTTATTCATTACGACGGCTCGAGCTGCAACGGATGCGATATCGAGGTGCTGGCCTCGCTCACGCCGCTGTTCGATGCGGAGCGCTTTGGCGTGGTCAATACCGGCAACCCCAAGCATGCGGACATCTTTTTGGTGACGGGTTCGGTTAACGCGCAGAACCTGCCCGTCGTGCGTCAGATTTACAACCAGATGCTCGAGCCCAAGTGCGTGGTGGCGTGCGGTATCTGCGCGTGCTCGGGCGGCGTGTTCCGCGATGCCTATAACGTAATCGGCGGTGTGGACCGCGCGATTCCCGTGGATGTGTACGCGCCCGGGTGCGCCATTCGTCCCGAGACCGTGATCGATGCCATTGTGGAGGCGTGCGGCATCCTGGATCAGAAGGAGGCCGCGATGCGTGCTGGCGGTGACCCGCTCACCGTGGGCGGTGCCGCAACCTGGGACGGTGGCGTTGAGCTGGGCGAGGACGGGTTTGTGGCCGCGGGGGCCGGGACTGATGGTGCCGGTGACGCGCCTGTCGCTGCAAAGGAGGCCGAGTAATGCAAAAGGCTATCTATACCACCGTCGGGATCGACGATCTCCTGTCGCATGTCCAGGCGCTCAAGGGTGCCGGCGCGCGCTTTGTGCAGATGCATGCCGAGCGCTGTGTGGACGACGGATCGTATCGCCTGGTCTATACGTTTATCAACGTCCGCGCTGCGCAAGAGCAGATCGCGCGGGACGGAAACTATGCGATCGAGAACCTGGTAGTTGAGGGCATCGACCAGTACCAGGAGATTCCGTCCATCAGCTCGTACTATCCGGCGGTATTCCCGTTTGAAAATGAGGCGCACGACCTGTTTGGGCTTGCCATCACCGACATGCAGATCGACTTTAAGGGCTTTTTCTACCAGGTCTCGACTGCCGAGCCCATGAGCGTTATCACGCCCGAGGTGAAGGCTGCGCGCGAGAAGGCCATGAAGGTCCGTGTCGCCGCCGAGGCCAAGGCGCGCAAGGCCGCGGCCGAGAAGGCCGCCGCTGCGGGGGAGGGCGCTGCGGGCGCCGGCGATGCTGCGAGCGCTGCCGCCGCTCAGCCCGCTGCGGCTGCCGGCTCCGATACTCAGCATGACGAGGCCGCGGCCAAGGCCGCACTTAAAGCCGCCGAGATGGAGGCAAAGCTCGCCGCCATGGATCCTGAGAAAGCGGCCAAGGTCCGTGCGGCGCTTGCCGCCAAGGCCGCCCGCGACAAGCAGAAAAAGGAGGCGTAAGGTCCATGGCACATCGCTCCGTTATTCCGTTTGGCCCGCAGCACCCGGTACTGCCCGAGCCGCTTCATCTGGACCTGGTGATCGAGGACGACCGCGTCATCGAGGCAATTCCGCAGATCGGCTTTGTGCACCGCGGACTCGAGAAGCTCACCGAAAAGCGCGACATGCACCAGTTTGGCTACATCGCCGAGCGCATCTGCGGCATCTGCGCCGTGGGCCACAGTTGCGGCTATGCCAGCGCCTGCGAGCGCATGCTCGACATCGAGGTGCCTGGCCGTGTGCAGTATATCCGCACCATTCTGCACGAGCTTTCGCGCATTCACTCGCATTTGCTGTGGCTGGGCCTGCTTGCCGACGCCTTTGGCTTTGAGGCACTGTTCTATCGTTCGTGGACGCTGCGCGAGCAGATTCTCAAGATCTTCGAGAGCACCTGCGGTGGTCGCGTGATTCTGTCGATTAACGAGATCGGCGGCCTTAAGCACGACATTGAGGACTCCGAGCTGGCGGGTATTGTCCAGACGCTCGAAGCCATGCGCCCCGACTACGAGGCCCTGGTGCATACGTTTTTGGACGATGACAGCTGTGGCGAGCGTCTGCATGGCGTGGGCGTGATCAGCAAGAAAGACGCGCTGGAGCTTTCAATGGTCGGTCCGTTCGGTCGTGCCTCGGGCGTGGACTACGACGTGCGCATGTTCGGCGACGGCGCCTATGCGGATCTGGCCGCGTTTGAGCCCATCGTTGCCACCGATGGCGACTGCTATGCCCGCTGCCAGGTGCGTTGCGCCGAGGTCACACAGGCCATGGACATTATCAAGGAGCTTGTGGGCAAGATTTCGCACGACGGCATCGGTGGGCGCACCAAGCTCACGCCGGCCGACGGCGCACGCGGCGAGGTTGTGATTGAACAGCCGCGCGGCGAGACGTACTACTATGTGCGCGGCAATGGCACCAAGAACCTGGACCGTTTTCGCGTGCGCACGCCGACGTCGCAGAACCTGGCGGGTCTGACGCATGCACTGCAGGGCGTGCTCCTTGCCAACGTGCCCATGATTATCCTGACCATCGACCCCTGCATTAGCTGCACGGAAAGGTAGGCGCGGCATGAGTTTACTGACATTTGCCAAGACGGCCTTGGGTTCTATGGTCAAGCAGCCGGTCACGGTTTGCTATCCGCAGGAGAAGCTCGCGGCGCCCGAACGCTTGCGCGGGCATATCGTCAACGACATGGACGTGTGCATCTGCTGCGGCATGTGCGCGCGGCGTTGCCCGGCGGGCGCGCTCGCGGTCGATCGCAAGGGCGGTACCTGGTCGATTGACCCGTACGCCTGCGTGGTGTGCGGCGAGTGCATCGAGAGCTGCCCCAAGCACTGCCTGACTATGGATACCGCCCGCACCCCAGTCGCAGCGGACAAGACTCCCACGGTAGAAACCAAGCCGGAATAGCGCGAAAACGGGGCCGGTGGGGCAAAATTGCCCCACCGGCCCCGCGCGCGAACGCGTGTGCGGGCCGCCACGCGACCCGTCCAGCCCGAAAATGACCCGCCTGCCACGAAATGGGCCCATCTACTACTTTTGGGCGCCAACCCCCAACCACGGCAAAAAATGTGAAAACAAAACCGCAGGTAGAACGCCTGCGGTTTTCTGGAAAACGGGGGTATGGTCGGGGGTATCGAGTCAAACGTAGTAGATGGGCAGGTTTCGTGGCGAGCGGTTCCGGCTGATCCCTTGGGGACGGAGGAAAACGGATCATTTTGGTCCCGCAAGGCTTGCGGAGGCACTCGCGCAGGGCCGCCCGACAAAACTATGCCGGTTTACTACGATGAATTCGACATTCCCGACCATGACTGCATTTTTCTAAATATTGCAAGCGTTCTACCTGCGGTTTTGTAAGCGCGCAATTTGCCGTGGTCGAAGGCTGGCGATTCATCGTAGTAAACCGGCATAGTTTTGAAATGGCACCATATCGGTAACAGCCATTTTGCTATGCCGGTGCGGTTGGTCGTCGGGCAACTACCCTCGCAGGTAGGCGATGGCGATCTGCGTGCGGTTGCGCAGGCCCATTTTGGCTAGGATCGAGCTAATGTGGTTGCGCACGGTGCCTTCGCCCATATAGGCGGTGGCAGCGATCTCCTTGTTATCGAGGCCGCGGGCGATGAGCTCGGCGACTTCGAACTCGCGGTCGGTCAGGCTGGCAAAGGCTGCGGGCCGGCGGGGCGTGCCCGTCTTGTCGCCCATCCCGTCAAAGTCAACATCTTCGATCGCCTTGCCCTCGAGCACGCGTTTGCCATCCATGACCTGCGCCAACGCTGGCGGAATGGCGGCGACATCGGTCTTGATCAGGTAACCGCGGGCGCCCAGCTTGAGCGCCGATACAATGTACTCGTCATCCGAGAATGTCGTCAGGAACACCACGAGCGCCGCAGGATCGCGCTCGAGGATCTCGCGCGCCGCCGATAGGCCGTCGCGTCCCGGCATCTGAATGTCGAGCAGTGCGATGTCGGGCGAGTGCTCAGCGTAGAGCGCCACTGCGTCGTTGCCGTTGGCACCGGTGCCCACCACCTCGATCTGCGGCTGGGCGCCCAGGATAATCTTGAGCGAATCGACCACTAGGCGGTCGTCGTCGACAACGATGAGCCTCATCGGCCATCATCTCCTTGCTGTTTGGGAACGGTGGCAAACACGCGCCAGCCGCCGGCGCCGGCACGCGGGCCGGCGGTGAAGGTGCCGCCAAGCGCCTCGATGCGCTCGCGCATGGAGGCGAGCCCCATGCCCTCCGCGGCGCCGCGGCCGCTTGCTTGAACCCCGCCCACGCCATCGTCGGTAACGATGAGCTGGTAAAACGACGGATGCTCCATGCACCGTATGGTGATAGCATGGGCGCAAGCGTGGCGCATGGTGTTGGAGAGCGCTTCGCGCAGGACCGCCGCAAAGCAGTTGGCGACATTTGCGGGCGCATGCTCGGCCATAACTTCAAGCTCAATCTGCGGGCCGCCGTCCGAGCGCACGCCTTCAACAATGCGTTCGAGCTGCACGGAAAGGTCGACGGCGTTGTCGTTGAGCGCATGGACGCTGGCACGTACGAGCTGGAGCGCCTCGTCAACCGTGCGTTTGACGTCGGCGAAATCGGCGGCGACGCCGGGCTCGTCGGCGTGCACGACGCGCAGGGCCTCGGTCTGCAGCGAGGCACGCGTGAGCTGGTGCCCGACATTATCGTGGATCTCGCGCGCGATGCGGGCGCGTTCGGCGAGCGTCGCGAGCTCGACTTCGTAGTCCTGGCGGTCGGCAAGGTCGCGGTTGCGCGCCTCGAGCGCGAGGGCTCGTTCCTGCAGCTCGTCTCGGGTACGGCGCATGCGCTGCTGCTCGCGCTCTAACTGGGCGGTACGTAGCGATAGCAAGGTGGCGGCAACCGAAAGGATGGCGGTCAGCAGGAGTGTTCGGGCGGTGAGCGCGTCGGTGCGAAGGTCCGCGACGAGCGCAAAGACAAAGACGACGCCAATGCCCAGCGCGATCCAGGCGTGCTCACGGCGCACGCGCCGCGCGATGTCATAGAGGGCGAGAGGCGCAAACGGCACAAACGGCGGCACGAAGACAGCCGCGATGACGTAAACGTAGCTCGCGGCCTCGCTCGCACGGCGGGCGCGGTTCCCCCGTGCGACCTCGGCTAGCGAGGTGGCAATAACGCCAAGGCAAAACGCCGCGACCAGGTGAGCGTTCACAGCAAGACCCATGGCGGCCGCAATACAGCACGCCAGCACGATCAATTTGTCGAAAAGCCTGTTCATACGGGTATTGTACGCGAAGCCGCGCATGGTGGAGGGGCCGCCTGCGCAACCGTGACATTCCTCCCGCGTGGCAAAGCGGGGGCGTCGGCAGGCCGCACGACCAAGACCCTCGCACTCGTGACAAAGCTCACTGGCGCGCGCCGCCCGCTCCTGCGATGATGCAATCGTACCGGGCCACGACCAACAGAAGGGCCGCCTCATGACAGATATCGTCCACGTCGAAAACCTCGTCAAGCGCTACGACGATCTTATCGCGCTCGACCACTTTAACCTGAGTATTGCCCCTGGCGAGATCTTTGGCCTGCTGGGCCCCAACGGCTCGGGCAAGACCACGTCCATCAACTGCATCCTGCAGCTGCTCGCTTACGACAAGGGCACCATCGAGCTGTTCGGCGAGCCCATGACGCCCCCCCGCTACGACCTTAAGCATCGCGTTGGCGTGGTGCCACAGCAGGTGGCGGTGTTTGACGAGCTCACCGTGCGCGAAAACATCGACTATTTCTGCAGCCTCTACGTCAACGACCGCAAACGCCGCCGCGCGCTGGTGGACGAGGCGATCGACTTTGTCGGCCTGGGCGACTTTACCAAGTTCCGTCCCGGAAAGCTCTCGGGCGGCTTGGCACGCCGCCTCAACATTGCCTGTGGCATCGCGCACAAGCCCGAGCTCATCTTCTTTGACGAGCCCACGGTGGCAGTCGATCCGCAGAGCCGCAACGCCATCCTGGAGGGCATCTGCCGCCTGCGCGACGAGGGCGCCACGGTGGTGTATACCAGCCATTACATGGAGGAAGTCGAGCAGATTTGCAGCCGCATCATGATCATGGACGGCGGGCGCGTGCTGGCGCAGGGCACCAACGACGAGCTCAAGCGCATGATTCAGATGGGCGAGCGCGTGACCGTCGAGGTCGGCGCCGTCGAGGCCGCCACGGTCGAGCGCCTGCGCGCCCTCGAGCACGTGCTTTCGGTCGAGCTGTCCGGCGGCGAGCTCATCTGCACCTGCGAAGCGAGCCCGCACAATTTGGTCGACATCCTCGATACGCTGCGCGCCGCCGACGTTGCGCTCGGCCGTGTGTGGAGCGAGCCGCCGACCCTCAACGACGTGTTCCTCGAGATCACCGGCCGCGAGCTGCGCGACTAGGGGGCGGCCATGTTCAACACCATTATCATTACGGTCAAGACGCTGCTGCGCCGGCCGAGCACGTGGGTTTGGGGTGCGATCTTTCCCGTCGCGCTTTCCACGATGTTCATGTTTATGTTTGCGAACCTCAGCTCCGACGGCAAGATCGACCCGGTGCCGGTTGCCGTCGTTGCGGATGAGGCCTGGGGCGCCTCGACCTTTAAGGACGTGGCGACGTCGCTTGCCCAGGAAGGCGACGACCGGCTGCTCGAGATCCGCGAGTGCGATGACGCAGCCGATGCGAACCGTGCGCTTAAGGCCGGCGAGGTCGCGGGCATCTACACGGTCGATGCTGCGGGCACGCCCAAGCTCACACTGCTTTCGAGCTATGACAGCTCGCGTGCGTCGTCGGTGCTCACCGACCGCAGCATCCTTGAGACGGTGGCAAGCTCGTATACGCAAAATGCCGAGCTCATGTCCCAGATTGCCCAGAACAACCCGGCGGCACTCGCCGACCCGGAGGTGGTTGCGCGCGCCCTGTCGCTCGAGGGCGGAACCCGCCGTGTGAGCCTGACACGCATCACGCCCGATGGCACGGTCATCTACTATTACGCGCTCTTTGGTCTGGTCGCGATGATGTCTGCCGAGTTTGCCGCCTTGAGCGTCGTCGACCTGCAGCCCAATCTGTCGGGCCTTGGCGCGCGCCGCTGCGTGGGTGGCCTTTCCAAGACGGCGTCGCTAGCCGGCATCTTTGTCGGCTCGTGGCTGGTTTCCTTTGCCTCGATGGCGGTCGCGATTGGCTACGTGCGCCTAGTCGTTGGCGTCGACTTTGGCGGGCGCGAGGGGCTGTGCCTGCTGGGCGGTGCTGCATCCGCGCTTGCTGCCACGGGCCTGGGGCTCTTTGTGGGCACGCTTCCCGTTAAGGGTGGCAAGGCGTCCAAGTCGGGCATCCTCACGGGCTTTGCCACCACGTGCGCCCTGTTCGCCGGCCTCTACGGCGAGCCGGCGATGGCGCTTGCCGACGACGTCGCCCGCGCCTGCCCGGCCGAGTGCTGGTTCAACCCCGTCAAGCTCATCTGCGACATGTTCAACCGCCTGTATTTCTTTGAGGACCTGGGCCCCTTTGTCATCCGTGCGGGCGCGCTGGTCCTCATGACGCTGGTGTTTGTTGTCGCCGCTACGCTGATCTTTGGAAGGAGCCGCTATGAGCACCTTTAAGACCGCGCTTCGCATGGCGCTCGCGCACCCGCTCTATCTGCTCATCTACACAGTGTTCATTTCGCTGATGGGCGTGTTCATTGCTGCCTCGGTGAGCTGGAATTCGTCGCAGCTCACCGAGTACAAGCCCTACGACGCCAACGTGATCGTGGTCGACCGCGACGACAGCGATCTTTCGCGGGCGCTTACCAAGCACCTAGGTTCGCGCTTTGACCTGGTCACGGGCGTCGGCGAGGACACGTACGACCTTGCGGACGCGCTCTCCAAGAGCAACAGCGCCAAGGGCAGCGCCGATTGCGTGTTCTTTATCCCGGAGGGGTTTGAGGGCGACCTCGTTGCAGCCGCTCGCGCGGGGCAGGCCCTGCCCAAGCTCGATGTGACCTACGGTGCCGGCACCATGGCGGCGGCGCTTTCGTCTGCCGAGGCCTCGCGCTGGATCTTGCTCGCGGGCGCTGCGGCCGCACTTGAGCCTACTGCCTCCAACGGCGACGTCGCCAAGGCTGCCGAGCATGCTGCCATCAAGCGCGCCGAGGTCGAGATTGAGCAGGTCAAGGTCGACTCGACGGCCGCCGCCACGCTCGAGTCGTACTTCAACTTTGGTGCGTACGCGATTATCTCGTCGGTCATCGTGTCGGTGGGGCTGGTGTTCTCGGGCATGAACGAGCCCGAGCGCGTGCGTCGTATGGATGCCGGCCCAATCTCCGAGCGCCAGCGCTCGCTTGCCGTGTTTGCGGCCGCCGCCGTGATCACCGTCTGCATCTGGTTTGTGTCGAGCATGATGGGCGTCGTGGGCTTTGCCGGCGCGGTCGCCGAGGTCGGCGTGGGCCGTGTATGTCTGGCGCTGTCGGCGACGTTTGCCCTTGCGTGCACGCCGCTGGCCGTTGGCTTTGCGCTTTCGAGCCTGGGTGCGCGCGAGGAACTGCTCAACGGTGTGGGCAACCTGCTCGGCATGCTCATGACGTTTTTGGGCGGCGCCTGGATGCCGCTGTCGCTGATGGGCTCGGCCGTGCAGACCGTGGCGCATTTTGTGCCGACATATTGGGTGAACGACGCGATCGGCAAGGCGCTTGCCTCGGATCTGACGTCTGCCGTGCTGGGCGACATCGCCTGCGACCTAGGCGTCACGGTGCTCTTTGCCGCGGCCATCGCCGCCGTAGGCCTCGCACTCTCGCGCACCAAATCCCGCGCCTAGCCACCTGGTCATTGGGGGCGTTCTTAAACGGCTAGTCATTTAAGTACGTCCCCAATGACTAGTCTGAAATAAATTTCAGGCCTCGCCCCAAAATAGTTCGCCAATGTTTACTATTACGCTCATAAAGTAGTATAAGGCTAACAATGGGGGATGCCATGGCAACGCAGGAAACCTATGTCCAGGTCAAAGGGCTCAAGAAACACTACGGCGACGGCGATGCGCGCCTGACGGTGCTCGACGGCATCGACACGTCCATCAACCGCGGCGAGATCTGCGTCATGCTGGGGCCCTCGGGCTCGGGCAAGTCGACGTTTCTCAACCTGATCGGTGGCCTGGAAGATGCCGACGGCGGCTCCATCATGGTAGACGGCTGCGACCTCACGGTGCTCAAGCCGGCTGATTTGGGCGAGTACCGACGCCGCGAGCTGGGTTTTGTCTTTCAGTTCTACAACCTGGTGCCCGACCTTACCATCAAGGAAAACATCGAGGTCACGGCGCACCTGTCCAAAAACCCGCTCAACATTGATGACCTGCTGCGTTCGCTGGGCCTCTACGAGCACCGCAACAAGTTCCCGCGCCAGGTCTCGGGCGGCCAGCAGCAGCGCTGTGCCATCGGCCGTGCGCTCGTCAAAAACCCGGGCCTGCTGCTGTGCGACGAGCCCACCGGTGCGCTCGACTATAAGACGTCCAAGGAAATCTTGCAGCTTATGGAGGATGTCAACCGCACCTACGGCTGCACCATCATCATTGTCACCCACAATGCCGCCATCGCGCGCATGGCCAATCGCGTGCTGCGCCTGCGCGACGGGCGCATCGTCGAGGATGAGCTCAACGAGTCGCCCGTTGCGGCCGCCGAGCTCGATTGGTAGGCGGCGCCATGACACCTCTCGCAAAACGTCTCCCGCGCGAGCTGCGCCGCAATATCGGCAAGTACCTGGGCATCTTTTTGCTTATGTGCGGAAGCATCGCTCTCACCTCGGGCTTTTTGCTCGCAGCGCATTCCATCGGCTGCCTTATCGATGACATGCGCGATGCGTACACGATTGAGGACGGCCGCGTGACCACCTCCTTCGAGGCCACCAAAGATCAGCTCAAGGCGGCCGAGGATGCAGCCGGCGACGTCGGCGGTGTCACGCTCTACAAGAATTTCTCCATCGACGCCATCATCAAAAAGACCGCCGGCGACGACGGCACCAAGCGCACACTGCGCACCTATGCGCACCGCACCAAGGTCGATATCGCGTCCTACTGTGAGGGCAGGCAGCCCAAGACGGACGATGAGGTGGCTATCGACCGCGTTTTTGCCACCAACAACGACCTCGCCGTGGGCGATAAGGTTGAGCTTGAGGGCCGCACCTACATCATCTGCGGCATCATGACCCAGCCCGATAGCCAGGCGCTGTTCCTCAACAATTCGGACTTTACGGTGAACACCATCACGTACGGCGTGGCCGAGGTCACCGATGGCGGCTTTGCCGCGCTCGAAGATGCCGGCGGCGCACCCGCCTACACCTACTCCTTCACCTTTACCGATCGCGACCTCCCCACCGCGGACCGCATCGACGCCGAGCAAGGTATGGTCGAGGCACTGACCGACGCCGATGCGCGCGTGGACGATCTGATCGACGCCGATTCCAATCAGGGCATTGGCTATGCGCGCGATGACGTGGACGGCGACTCTATGATGTGGATGACGCTGCTCGACATCATCATCGTGATCATGGCGTTCGTCTTTGTGGTCCTTACCGACGCCACCATCGAGGAGGAGAGTGCCATCATCGGCACGCTGCTCGCCAGCGGTTATCGCCGTCGCGAGATCGTCCTGCACTACCTGGCACTTCCCGCCATCGTGGGCGTGGTCGCGGCGCTTTTGGGCACCGCGCTCGGCGTTGCGTTCTTTACCGAGCCCATGCGCAGCCTCTATTACGGATCGTACAGTCTGCCGCCCTTCCAGGTGTACTGGAGCTGGGAGATCTTTGTGAAGTGCGCCGTGGTTCCCGCCGCCGCGCTCATCCTCATCACGCTGGTGGGTCTGCTCCGCAAAATGGGCAAGACGCCGTTGCAGTTCCTTCGTCACGAAGCGAGCGGCAAGTCGGGTACCAAGCGTGGTGTGCAACTGCCGGAGCGCATGGGTTTTGTTTCCCGCTTCCGCTTGCGTATCTTCCTGCGCAATCTGGGCAACTTCGCCACGCTCTTCGTGGGCATTGCATTTGCGTCGCTACTGCTGCTCTTTGGCCTGGCGATTCTGCCCACGATGACGCACTATGCGGACAACCTCGAGACGAGCCTGGTCGCTGAGCACCAGTACACGCTCAAGGCGCCGCTGGAGCTCGAGGGCACCGCCGAGGAGCGCGAGCAGTGGTCGGCACTCGAGCGCTTGCAGTCGGTTGACGGCGCGCTGCTAACCGCCGCCCAGGATGCCGATGACGAGCTTGACGACGCGGCCGATGCGGCGCAGACGGCAGCCGATGCCGCGACCGCATTTCCGTCTGCCGAGAGCTTGGCCGCGGCGCAGGATGCGCTTGCCAAGGTCCAGGACAAGAAGGATGCGCTTTATGCGCGCCTCGATGACCTCGCCGATGCCCTTGGCTGCAACCGCGACGAGGCTATCGACCTGATCGACAAGGCCTCTAAGATCGACGCCGACAACGACGATATCCACCCGGTCAATACGACCGATAACGGCGTGGGCGCAATCGCACAGGCCGAGAAATATGCCGTTTACCAGCTGCAATACGACCGCGGCGATGGTAATGGCGAGGAGACGATTTCCGTCTACGGCATCTCGCCCAACTCGCGCTATTGGAAAGACCTCAACGTCGGCGATGGGCGCGTCGTCTTTGGCGGCGGTCTGCTCGATAAGTTTGGCTGGAGCGAGGGCCAGAAGGTCACGCTCGGCGACAAGTACGAGGGCGAGCATTATTCCCTTGAGTACACGGGCAAGGACTGTGCCTGGGGCTCAAAGTCGGACATGAATATCTATATGAGTATCGATGACTTTAACGAGCTGTTCGACAACGACGCCGCCTACTTTAACGGCTATGTGAGCGACGAGAAGCTCGACCTCGATGCTCGTTACTTTGCCGGCGACACCACTCCCGACGACATGCGCGCCGTGGGTGACCAGTTCATCGGCATGATGAGTAAAATGATCGGAATGATGATCGGGCTCGCGGTGTTCATCTTCCTGCTGTTTATGTACCTGCTGACCAAGGCGGTGATCGACCACAGCGCCCGTTCGATCAGCTACATGAAAGTCTTTGGCTATCGCGATAGCGAGATCTCGCATCTGTACATCCGCTCGATTACGCTGTGCGTGGTGGCGTCGCTCGTGCTGAGCCTGCCGGTCATTATTGGCTCGCTCACGGCCATCTTCCGCTCTATGCTGCTCGCCTACAACGGCAATATCGAGATTTACGTGCCCGCTTGGTCCATGGCTGCATGCGTCGGCATTGGCTTTGCGACCTACCTGGTCGTGGCGCTGCTGCACACGCGCTCCATCAAGCGCGTCAGCCTGGCCGAAGCCCTCAAAGTGCAGGAGTAGTCATTGGGGACGTTCTTAAACGACTAGTCGTTGGGGACAGTCTTTGCCGGATCGCCGGCTCGCCGGCCGGGCCGGCAAGGACTGTCCCTAACTGCCGGCAGGAAAGGAACGTCCCCAACTGCCGGGTGCCGGATGGCGAAAGGATGTCCCTGGCGGCCGGTCATTTAAGTCTGTCCCCAATGAGTGGCCAGGCGCTGCGCTTGACTTTGACCCTGCTTCAACGGGTACCATCTCCTATGTCTGTAACGCCATATAGACCGAGGGGATATATCTATGACCGCAACTGCACCCGCAGCACCCGCCAAGGTGTACTTCACCAACCTGCGCACGCATGCTCGCGAGAGCCAGCTCGACAAGCTCAAGCGCCTCATTCGCCGCGCCGGTATCGAGCAGATCGACTTTGAGAACAAGTTTGTCGCCATCAAGATTCACTTTGGCGAGCTGGGCAACCTGAGCTTTTTGCGCCCCAACTACGCCCGCGCCGTCGCGGACGTGGTGAAGGAGCTGGGCGGCAAGCCCTTCCTCACTGACTGCAATACGCTCTATGTCGGTAGCCGCAAAAACGCGCTCGAGCACATCGACACCGCCTACCAGAACGGCTTTACCCCGTATGCCACAGGCTGCCAGATCATCATCGCCGACGGCCTCAAGGGTACCGACGAGGCGCTCGTCCCGGTCGAGGGCGGTGAGTACGTGCGCGAGGCAAAGATCGGTCAGGCGCTCATGGATGCCGATATCGTGATCAGCCTCACCCACTTTAAGGGCCATGAGCAGGCCGGTTTTGGCGGCGCCATGAAGAACCTGGGCATGGGAGGCGGCAGCCGTGCCGGCAAGATGGAGCAGCATGCCGCCGGCAAGCCGAACGTCGCGACTGAGCACTGCGTTGGCTGCCGTGCCTGCGAAAAGATCTGTGCGCACAACGCCATCTCGTTTGACGATACCCGCGAGCGCGAGCTTGCCAACGGCAACGCCCGCACGGTGCACGTGGCCGCCATCGACCACGATCGCTGCGTGGGCTGCGGACGCTGCATTGCGGCGTGCAACCAGGACTGCATCAAGCCCGACTATGATGCCGCGGCCGACGTACTCAACTACAAGATCGCTGAGTACACGAAGGCCATTGTTCAGGACCGTCCGAGCTTCCACATCTCGCTCGCCATGGACATCAGTCCCAACTGCGACTGCCACCCCGAAAACGACACGCCTATCGTTAACGATATCGGCATGTTCGCGAGCTTCGACCCGGTCGCTATCGATCAGGCCTGCGCCGATGCCGTCATGGCATCCGAGCCGCTGCCCAACACCGAACTCACCGATAGCGCGGCCAAGATGGAGCATAACCACGAGCATCTGGAGGGCGAGCAGGCCAAGGACCCCTTCTGCATCACGCATCCCGACACCGACTGGCGCGCGTGCATCGCGCATGCCGAAAAGATCGGCCTGGGCACGAGCAAGTATGAGCTCATCGAGGTCAAGTAGCACCTGTCTATTGGACATATCAAGCGCTTTTGTAGCGCAACGTTAGCAAAAGCCGCCCGTGAGCACAGCGCTTGCGGGCGGCTTTCCGGAAGTATGCGGCAAATTTCGAGACCGCCGAGCACACGACATTTTTTGGCAACAAAACCCCTGATAAATTGTTGGTAAAACTGCGGTCTGGTCGGCAGTTCCAGATTTTGCCGCATACCTCCGAAAATAGGGGGTCAGATAAAGCTCCAGGCGTTGCTTTTCCCCTAAAAATTCCTATCGAGGAAGTCGTCGACCGTGTTCCAGTAGAGCTCGGGGTCAACTTGCGCACTCTTGGCGTGGGTGGCGCCATGGATGGTGAGCTTTTGCTTGACCTTGCTGGCGCACGCGTCGTAGTTTTGGTCGAGCATGCTGTACGGCACAAAGGTGTCTTGGTCGCCATGGATAAAGAGCATGGGGACCGTCGCGTGTTTAAGCTGCTCCACGCTGCTTGCCTTATGGAAGTCATAGCCTGCGCGAACGTTGCACACCAGGTTCGCCACATCGAGCAAGGGAAAGCTGGGCAGGCCGAACACGTCCTTGAGCTGCAGGGAAAACTCGTCCCAAACACTCGTATAACCACAGTCCTCGATAATGCATTTTACGTTTGCAGGCAAAGATTCCCCCGCGACGTTCATGGCCGTCGCCGCGCCCATCGATTCGCCAAAGACCAGGATGCGCGCCTCGGGGTCAGCCTGAACGATTCGCTTGATCCATGCGACGACGTCGAGCCGCTCGGGCCAGCCCATGCCGATATAGTCGCCGCCGGAGCGCTCGTGGGCGCGGGCGGCAGGCGCGAGCACGTTCATGCCGCGGTCGTGGAAGCGCTTGGCGTATCGGGCTATGCCGATGGGCTCGTTGGTATATCCATGCAGGCAGACGGCGTAATCGTGGGTGTTCTCCGAGGCGGCAAAATACCAAGCGGCGAGCTCGGTTCCGTCATCTGCGGTGAGGCTGCTGCTCTCGCGGTTCTCTTTAAACCACGCCCGCGCCTCGGTTTCCTCGGCATCCGGCTGCTCGCCCTTTTCGGCGTCCTTGCCGTCCTGCATCATCTTCATGGTGTACGGCGCTTGGGGATTCAGGGCAAAGTCAAACAAAAAGTTGCCGGCAAATCCAAGCAACGTGACAACGAGCACCAGCGCAACAAAGCCGGCTATCTTGAGCTTTCGATGGGAACGTGCGTTTTGAGACATAAGAAGCTTTCCTATAAGATGTTAATACATCAACATTTAATGCAAGCGCATTATGGACGTTCACCGTTGATGCGTCAACAGGCAAAGAATGGGTAAACAAAGGGTCACGTATGGTGCAAATTTCGCACGCACCCAGACGCTTTGATATAGTGTTGAGAACTCTTTTATGTTGGAGGATGTAACCGGCATGTCCGATTCGAGCGACAGTTCCAAGCCGCGGCCCAAGACCGCGGCCATTCCGCACTACACGGTGGGCGAGGAGATCATGAACTCCGTCACCCATGGTGTCGGCTGCCTGCTGGGCATTGCGGGTCTGGTGCTCCTGATCGTATTCGCCGCCCTGCGCGGCGGAGGCCCGGCCCACATGGCCGCGGCAATTGTCTATGGCGTCAGCATTATCCTCGAATACCTAGCCTCCACGCTCTACCACGCGATTCAGCCCGCGCGCGCCAAGCGCGTGTTCCGCATTATCGACCACAGCTGCATCTACCTGCTCATAGCCGGCAGCTATACGCCGTTTTGCCTCATCACGCTCGCAAACGACGGCGGCGCTGTGCTGTTCTTTGCCGTATGGGCCATCGCCATTATCGGCATCGCCCTCGAGTGCTTTATGCGCGAGCGTCAACCGCACTGGGTAAGCGGCCTGGTCTACCTGCTGATGGGCTGGCTCGTTGTCTTTAAGCTGCCCGAACTTGTGGCGCTGCTCAACCCCGTGGCACTTGCCCTGCTCGCCGTCGGCGGCGTGTGCTACACCGCGGGCGTGCCGTTCTATATCGCCAAAAACGTGCGCTATCTTCACAGCGTGTTTCACCTGTGGGTACTCGCCGGCAGCATCTTCCAGTTCATGGCGGTGATTCTCTTCGTAATCTAGCGACCGCGCCTGCGCGCCCGCGTCCTTGTTTGGGCGCCGGTGCAATTGCCGTATCCGCCATCAACGTTTTGACCTGACGTCCCGAATCTTGGAGGTTCGAGAAACTCCCGATGGACATAACCATCTCCCTTATCACCACCCTCGTTTTGACCCTCATCAACGGCTACTTCTCTATGTCCGAGATGGCGCTCACCACGGCCAAGCGCGCCGTGCTGGAGCACGAGGCCGAGGAAGGCGACAAGCGCGCCGAGCGTGCCATTAAGCTGGCTGCCGACTCCGACCAGCTGCTCGCCACCATCCAGGTTGCCATCACGCTCGTGGGCTTCGCCTCGTCCGCCGTCGCCTCGACGAGTCTGTCCGACCCGCTCGCCACGTGGCTCATGAGCTTTGGCATCGCGCCGCTCTCCGCTATCGCGCGCGGCCTGGCGCCGGTCATCATCACCGTCGCGGTCGCCTTCGTGTCCATCGTGATCGGCGAGCTCGTCCCCAAGCGCATCGGCCTGGCCAATGCCGAGGGCGTGTCCAAGCAGGTCGTGGGCCCGCTTTCCGTGTTCCAGAAGATCGCCCGTCCGCTCGTGTGGCTGACTGGCGCTTGCTCCGATGGTCTGGCCCGCATCCTGCGCATCAAGAGCGCCGACGACCGCCAAAACGTCTCGGAGGAAGAGATCAAGTACATGGTCTCGGAGCAGGACGACCTGCTCGACGAGGAAAAGCGCATGATCCACGAGATCTTTGACCTGGGCGACACCGTTGCCCGTGAGGTCATGGTGCCGCGCGTGGACACCACCATGTGCGAGGACGACGAGACGGTCGCCGACGTGCTGTCCACCATGCGCCAGACCGGCTTTAGCCGCATCCCCGTCTATCACGAGGATCCCGACAACGTCGCCGGCATTGCGCACATCAAGGACCTGATTCAGCCCGCGCTCGACGGCAAGGGCGACCAGCCCATCGCCGGTTTTTTGCGCGACGCCACCTTTGTGCCCGACACCAAGGACATCCTGCCGCTGCTGTCCGAGATGCAGACCTCTCACGACCAGATCGTGGTGGTCGTGGACGAGTACGGCGGTACGGCCGGCATTATCACCATCGAGGACATCGTCGAGGAGATCGTCGGCGAGATCGAGGACGAGTTCGACCCCGACAACAAGTATCTCACGCGTCTTTCGCGCCGCGAGTGGCTCGTTGATGGGCGTTTTTCGTGCGATGACGCGATTGAGCTTGGTTGGCCGCTCGAGGAAAGCGATGATTATGAGACCATCGCCGGCTGGATTTTGGAGCTTTGTGACTCGGTGCCCGACATCGGAGAGGTGTTTGAGGTCGCGGGGTACAAGTTTAAAGTGCAGTCGATGCGTGGCCAGCGCATCTCGCTCATTCGCGTGATCGCTCCGGCCGAAACCGATAAGAAGGATTCCGAGTCTTCGGTAGACGAGCCGACGACGTCGGGTGCGGGTTCCGCGAATCCGCACGACGGCGACGAGTAGGACAAGGAAGAGTAGGGGAGAGTTATGGCAGGCCTGTTCAACATCCTTAAGGTCACCGTCAGCGAGGACAAGATCTGCGCGCATGTGCTGGTGAACCCCGGCATGCCGCTCATGACCTCGGAGGATATCGAGGCCACGGCGCGCGTGTATTACCTGGTGCCGGCGATTGCCAAGCACCTGTGCCTGGGCGATTCCGGCCGCGAGTTCCAGGACTGCATGGGTCAGACCGAGCTCTGCCACCTGCTGGAGCACGTGACGGTCGAGCTCATGAACGAGACCGGTCTCGCTGGCAGCATCTCGTGCGGCCGCACTCGCGTGAGCGAGCACGACGAGCGCGTCTTTGAGGTTGAGCTTTCGTGCCCCGACGACGCGCTGGCCATCGGTGCGCTGTCTTCGGCCACCTTTATGATGGACTGGGCGTACCTGCACGCCGACCAGCCTGCCCCCGACGTGGAAGGCACGGTCGCGGGCCTGCGTAACCTGGTACTGGGCATGCGTGCCGAGGCCGAGGGCAAGGATCCTCACGAGGCCGTCGCCGCTGCGAACGGCGAAGATGCTGCCGAGGACGAGGGCGCTGACGAGGGTGATGTGCCGGTCGACGCCGAGCCTGTTGCCGATGCGACCGCCGAGTCCGTTCCCACCGAGCCCCAGGGCGTTCCCAACTTTGATGACGAGCCCCAGGTGACGATTGATACCGAGGGCGCGGTCGCCGAAAACCACGAGGCTTCCGCTGCCGTCTTTGGCGGTGCGGCGACGGTTTCGGCGGGACCTGCGCATGAGGGCGGTCTGCCGCTCGTGGACGGCGCCGGCGAGGACCCGGGTGCCACGGTGGCCATGCCGGCTATGCCTCAGGAGTAGGCCTACGCGTTTGTCACCATCACGGACCTGCGCCTTTGCCGTACGCAGATGAGCGGAGCGGCAAGTGATGCGCTGCGGGTATAATGGACAGCATTCAAACGGTGGGCACCGACGTGCCCGCAGGAGAGGAATGATCATGGGTAAGACTTTCAGCTTTGTCTCCGGCGCACTTTTTGGTGCCGCTGCCGGCGCTATTGTCGGCGTTGCTCTGGCCCCGCGCTCGGGCGCCGAGACCCGCGCCATGGCTGCCGATATCGCCAACGACGCCTGGGACAATATGCGCGACACCTACGAGCACAGCGCCGAGGAGGCCCGTGCTGCGGTCAACGATTTTGGCCCGATGGTCGACGCCAAGACCGACGACCTGCGCGCCAAGGTCGACCTGGCCCGCGAGCGCATGGACCAGCTGCGCGAGCAGCTCAACGACGCCATTTCGGGCGGCAACGTGACGCCTGCCGCCGACGTCGTGGTCGAGAACGCCGTCGAGGCCGATACCGAGGCTGCGGAGCCCTCGACCGAGGCATAATGCGCGCCGGGGATTTTGTCGGCGCCAAGATCTATCGCAAGCCTACCGAGGACAAGCGCACCAAAAAGGACGGCACGCCGCGCAGCCCTAAAAAGCTCGGAAAGATTCACTTTCCGGTCTTTACCCCGGGCGGTACGCGCATGGTCGGCTTTATGGTCCGCCAGTCCGATATCGCGGGCATGATCGAGCGTCCCGACCGATTCGTAGCGCTCGACGCCATTGGTGTCTACGAGGGCGCCATCGCGGTTGACGACGTCAAGGGCACCTACGATACCGCTGCGGCCAAGCGCCTCGACATCAACCTGGACGATTGCATCATCTGGGTCGGTATGGACGTGCGCACGGAATCGGGCGACGTCGTGGGCTATTGCTCGGACGTTGAGTTCAAGCCGCGCTCGGGCATCGTGCAGGCATTCTATGTGACCGCCGGTGCTGCTTCGAGTGTTTTGGTCGGTGACACGCAGGTGCCGCCGACGATGCTGCGCGGCTATGCGGACGGCGCGATGGTCGTCTCGGACGAGGTCAAGTCGCTCGGGTATTCGGGCGGTGCGGCCGCAAAGGCTGCCGAGGCAAGCGTCGTGGTGGGCGACAAGGTCAAAAAGGGCGCCAAGGTGCTCGATGACAAGGGATCGGTCGCCGTGGACAAGGGCAGCCGCGCACTGGGCAAGCAGCTCGGCAAGACGCGCGGTATGTTCAAGGCCTTTAAGGACGAATACCAAAAGGCGAGCGGAGGCTCGTCAAAAGCTACAAAATAGCGACGTACCAAATGATGGGAGGCAAGCCGGAGACCTGTTGCTCCGGCTTGCTGTGTTTATGGGGGAGGGCATATGCGCCAAAACGGATCCAACTTAAACGGGCGTTCGGGTGCGCGTCCGACGGCGCGCCGCGACCTGGGGCAGCTGCCCAGCGGTCAGCGCAAGCGTCACCGTAAGCCCGGCGCGATGTACCTCAACCATAGCCGCGGCTTTAGCGACCGCAGTGCTCGCATCGGCAACGGCCGTACGCCCCGTCGTTCGTCTCGCCTGCCCTATGCGCTCATCGCCGTGGGTTGCGCGCTCGTGCTGTTTATCGCTGCCGTCGTGGGCTACGTCAACCGCAGTGTGGATGTGGAGCTTAACGGCCAGAAGACCGCGGTACGTGTGGGCTCTACGCTGCAGAATCTCATCGACGACCAGGAGTTGACTGACACCTACGACGCAGGCGACCTGCTGGCCGTCGATGACAGCGTGCTCAAGCGCCATGGGGGCGAAAAGCTGTCGGTGAAGGTCGACGGCAAGCGCGTGAAGCAGGGCAAATGGGATAGCCGCGAACTTGAGGGCGGCGAGAAGGTGACGGTCAAGGATGGCCGTAACATCTACGAGAAGCACGAGGTTCAGGCTACGGTTATCGAGCCCAAGCTCAAGGTCGAGGGCACGGGCGCTATCGAGTATGTGCAGACGTGGGGTGTCCAGGGCCGCTCCGAGGTGTGGGTCGGCGAGCAATCGGGTAAGACGCAGGACCGCGGCGAGGTTGTGCCCGCCACCGATTGCGTCATTGCGTGCGCCAGCGTGGCGCCCAAGGGCAACAAAAAGTACGTGGCACTGACGTTTGACGAGGGTCCGAGCGGCGCTACCAAGCAGATCTTGCAGGTGCTCAAGGAAAAGGGCGTCACCGCGACGTTCTTCCTTTCGGGCGATGCGGCCGAGGCCTCGCCTGCCACGGCCAAGGCGATTGTCGATGCCGGGTGCGAGATCGGATCCAACAGCTACAGCGACGATTCGCTCAAGGGTCAGGACCGTGAGGCGGTACGCGAACAGATCACGAAAGGCACCGATGCGATTAAGTCGGCGACCGGCGTGAAGACGATGCTGCTGCGTGCTCCCTACGCTGCCTTTGACGAGCAAAACTGGATTGATGCGATGGACCTGGTCTCCGCCGTGGTCTCGTGGAATATTGACTCGGGCGACTGGCTGCTCAACGGTGCCGACGAGCAGGTCTCGACGGTGCTCGATTCGGTGACGCCGGGCAATATCGTGCTGCTCACCGATAGAGACGAATGCGCCGAGCAGACGCTCGAGGCGCTGCCGCAGATTATCGACGGCCTCATTGCCGACGGCTACAAGATCGTGACGCTCAGCGACCTGGTCAAGACGGACACGTCGCTGAGCAAAAAGCTCACCTCGCTGACGAAGGCCACCATGCCCAAGGACGCCGTGTTCCCCCAACTTGCCGAGGACAACGACACCACAGAGTAGTTATTGGGTAGTCATTTAAGAACGTCCCCAATGACTATGTCACGGATGCGTCAGCCTTTGGTATGCCTGCGATGTGCAGCGCATAAATTTGGCGCCACAGCGCGATGCTGATGCTATAGTTACTGCGGATAATAAGGGTCAAGAGAAAGGTTACAGGTGAAATCCAAACCTCGACCATACAGTCGATGACCCCATGCAGGTGCTTTTTGCGCATGCACGGGGTGTGAGCGCCGAGCGGCGTGCCGCCCGCGCATGCGTATACATATCTAAAAGTCCACGGATGGCGCGCCGGCATGGCCGCGTCCGGAGGAATAATGATGGGGAGCACCATTGAATTATCTGAGTGAGATGCTCAAATTGCCGGTCTTGGACGTCGACGGCGAAAAGCTCGGCGTGGTCAACGATTTTGGTATTGCTACCGGCGAAGTTTTTCCACACGTGACGTCGCTCGCGTTTCGCGGCCCCGGCAAGACGCCGTTTATGATCAGTTGGCGCAAATGGGTCGACCGTATCGACGAGACGGGCGTGTACCTTAAGGCGTCGGCCACCGAAATCCGTTTTTCGTACCTGCAGCCGACCGAGCTCTTGCTCGCACGCGACGTGCTCAACAAGCAGATCGTCGACACGCAGGGCATGAAGGTCGTGCGCGTAAACGACATCAAGTTTTCCATGTCGGGCGAAAACCAGCTGCGCCTGCTGGGCGCCGAGGTCGGTGCCCGCGGTCTGCTACGCGCCATCAGCCCCGCGCTCGAGCATATCGTCGAAGGCTTTATGAAGCACCTGGGCAAGCCGCTCAGTGAGGACATCATCGCTTGGTCCTACATGGACCTGCTCGACCGCTCGACCAAGAACATTCAACTCTCGGTGTCGCACAAGACGCTCGGCGAGCTGCACCCTGCCGACATCGCCGACATTATCGAGCAGCTCGACCCGCGCCTACGCGCGCAGGTGTTTGCGCAGCTCGAT
This sequence comes from uncultured Collinsella sp., assembly GCA_938023905.1. Taxonomy (GTDB): domain Bacteria; phylum Actinomycetota; class Coriobacteriia; order Coriobacteriales; family Coriobacteriaceae; genus Collinsella. The sequence continues at coordinate 29,002 of CALJCO010000113.1, forward strand.
ACTGCCCAAGCCGCCGAGGCTATCTCGGAGTTCGATGACGACGAGCTTATGACCGAGATGCTCGAGGGCCTGTCCGACACGGACGCATCGTCGATGCTGGCCATGATGGACCCGGACGATGCAGCCGACCTGATCGACGAGCTCGATTACGAGAAGGCCGAGAAGCTCCTGCGCCTGATGGGCGTCAAGGAGGAGAAGGCGATTCGTAACCTGCTGGGGTATGAGGACAACACCGCCGGCCGCATCATGACCTCGGAGTTTGTCTCCCTGCCCGCCACGGCAACGGTCGGTGACGCTATCGAGGCGATTCGCGAGCTCGACGAGGACTTCGAGAGCGTCTACTACGTCTATACCGAGGATCCGAGCGGCATGCTGACTGGCGTGCTTTCGCTGCGCACGCTGATCGTAGCCGATCGCGACGCTACGCTGGGTCAGCTGGCCTATCGCGACCTGGTCTATGTGTCGCCCGACGAGGACCAGGAAGACGTGACGGACGAGATGACCAAGTATGACCTGGTCGCCATCCCCGTCTGCGACGAGAACCGCCACATCCTGGGTATCGTGACCTTCGACGACGCCATGGACGTTATCGCCGAGGAGCATCAGGAGGACCTGCAGATCGCCGGTGTCGGCTCGGGCGACAGCGCGTCGGACGACTCGACGAACGTGCTCAGCTGGTTCGTACATCGCCAGTACTGGGTTGTTGTATGGGGCATCGCGTCGTGCATCATGGCGACCGTGCTGGGAACGGCGCTCGGCTCCGCGCATCTGGTGGTGTTCCCCATGTGCGCCATGCCGCTCGTGCTGCTGGCGGCCTCGCGCATGGTGTCGTTCGTCAAGAACTACTTCCTGGAGTATGACGGTCACGACGACGAGCCCAAGCCGTATCTGGGGTTCTTCTTCCAGAGCACGGGCATGGGCCTGATTCTGTCGCTCGTGACCTACCTGTGCGCCCAGCTGGTGCGCACCGCTGCGTTCCCCGATGCGCCCATGTTTGAGGAGCAACTCTTTACCGGGTGCTTTAATATCGCTGCCATCATTTGCCTGGTTGGCAACATGAGTGCCGTGATTTACCTGATGGTGCTGTTCTGGCGTGACGAGCATGACCTCAACACGTCGGGCACCGCCATGAACGTCATTGCCGTCATGATCTCGTGCGTAGCGTACTGCGCCGCTGCGGTGCTGCTCACCATGTCGGTCATGGGTTAGGTGGTCGCGTGCAAAATACCAAGCAAAAGTCGGGCACCAAGCAAAAGTTGACCATCGCGGCCATCTTTGGCGCTATGGGTCCCGGTCTGCTGGCGGCGCTTTCGGGCAATGACGCCGGCGGCATTGCAACGTATTCCAGCGCGGGCGCCAGCTATGGCTATAAGATGCTCTGGATGCTTCCCGTCATGACTGTGCTGCTCGTCGTGACGCAGGAGACCGCGGCGCGCTGCGGCTGCGTCACGGGCAAGGGCCTGGCATCGCTCATTCGCGAGCGCTTTGGCGTGCGCAAGAGTGTACTTGCTATGGCGGCGCTGTTGATCGCCAACACGGCTGTGACCATTTCTGAGTTTGCGGGCATCGCCAGCGGCCTTGCTCTCTTTGGCGTGCCGGCGAGCATCTCGGTGCCGTTGGTGGCGCTGCTGGTGTGGATGCTTACCATGTCGGGTAGTTTCCAGCGCATCGAGAAGATTCTGCTGCTGGTGAGCTGCGTGTTCGTGACCTATATTGTCGCCGCGTTTATGGCTGGCCCCAACTGGGGTGAGGTCGCGGTCGACCTGGTCGTGCCTAACATTCAAAATGACCCCAGCTACGTGTCGCTCGTGGTCGCAACGATCGGTACCACCATCGCGCCGTGGATGATTTTCTTGGCGCAGAACAACGTGGTCGATAAGAACGCAGGCGAGGACGATATCGTGCTGCAGCGCATTGATACCGTGAGCGGCTCGCTTGCCGCTGATGTCATTGCCGGCTTTATTATCATCACGACCGGTACGGTGTTGTTCCCGGCGGGTATTCAGATTAGCGATGCTGCCGATGCTGCCCGCGCGCTGGAGCCTATTGCGGGTCAGTGGTCCACGGTACTGTTTGCCTCGGGCCTGGTCGCGGCGAGCTTCTTGGCTGCCTGTGTGCTGCCGGGCGTTACGTCGAGCGCTATCTGCGAGGCATTTGGCTGGGAGCGCGGTGCCGACCGCAGCTGGGACGAGGCCCCGGTCTATCGCGGCATCATTACGGCCATCATCGGTATCTCTGCCGTGCTGGTGCTTATGCCCGGCGTCGATCTGTTCCAGATTATGATGACCTCGCAGGTCATCAATGGCGTGCTACTGCCCGTGGTTCTGGTGTTCCAGGTAGTTATCGCCGCCGACCGTCACATTATGGGTGCCAACCGCAATGGCCGCGTGTGGAACGTGCTCACTTGGGCGACTATCGGCGTGATTACGGTGCTCACGGTCGTCATGTTTGTTCTGCAGGCGATGGGTTACAGCGCTTAGCGCCTCTTTTTGACTCCAAACAGGCCGCCGCCATGGGTTGCGGCCTGTTTTTGCCTGTTATAGGGGGTTGGTAATATGCGAGTGGACAAAAAATGCCAAATATGAGTACTGTTGCCTGGATGATAGTATTTACGACCAAGAAAATAATGAACATATCAAAAAATCTGTTCATTAAAAGCGGAGCTCCAAGTCCTAAGCCGGCCATTCTGGTCAACTGGAAGGGTCGCGCGCGGTAGCGTGCAGAGATGTGGTGTAAGAGGCGGGGCATGCCCCGCCTCTT
>CALJCO010000114.1 GCA_938023905.1 uncultured Collinsella sp.
GGGGCGTTCGGTTAACTGCGGGAGCGTGCCGTCAGCTCAATGTGTTCGGTTGAGATCGGAAATCAACCAGCTAATTAGGCTACTTACAGATTGTCGGTATCGAGGACAATGGTGAACGGGCCGTCGTTGACCAGGTCGACTTTCATGTCGGCGCCAAAGATGCCGTGCGCCACGTGGTCGACGTCCTGGGCGACGAGCGTCAGAAAGTACTCATAAAGCTCGTTGGCGACATCGGGCGCGCCAGCATCCGTAAACGACGGACGACGGCCGTGGCGGCAATCGGCAAACAGCGTAAACTGCGACACCACGAGCACCTCGCCGTCGACATCGGCAAGCGCCAAGTTAGTCTTGCCGTTCTCGTCCTCGTTGATACGCAGCCCGCGGAGCTTGCCCCATAGTTTATCGGCCTCGGCACGCGTATCGCCATGGCCCACACCCAGCAATACCAGATAGCCGCGCCCAATGCGGCCCACGCACTCGCCGTCGACCGTCACACCGGCGTTGAGCACGCGCTGCACCACCGCACGCACGGCCTACTCCTCGCCCGTGAGTTTGGCGGACAGGTGCTCAAGTGCATGGAAACGATGGCTGATGGCGTTCTTCTCGTCCGCTGTGAGCTCGGCCATAGTCTTGCCCGGCGTATCGACCGGCAGGAACAGCGGGTCGTAGCCAAAGCCGTGGTCGCCGCGGCCCTCGTGTGCGATAACGCCCTCGCAGGCGCCCTCACCATAGGTGACCAGGCCGTCTTGGTCGATGAGCGCAACGACACTCATAAAGCGTGCGGTGCGATCCTCGTCTGCCACGCCTTCCAGATTAACGAGAAGTTTGGCATTGTTGGCGGCATCATCGCCGTGTACGCCCGCATAACGCGCGCTATACACACCCGGCTCACCGTCCAGCGCGTCGACGACCAAGCCGGAATCGTCGGCGATGGCCATAAGGCCCGTCTCCTCGACCGCAGCCTGCGCCTTGATGATGGCGTTCTCCAAAAACGTCGTGCCGTTTTCCTCGGGGTCCTCAAAATCGCCCAGCTGGCCGAGCGCCACAAAGCGCACCTCGGGCATGACCTTGCCCAAAATGGCCTCGATCTCGGTGAGCTTATGGGCGTTACCCGTGGCCACAACAATGGTCGCCGCCGGGTCGAGGGTGTCGATATCAATCTTCTCAAGTGCCATAGATGGCCTCCTTGTCTCTTATAGCAATGCCGTGTAGAGGACAACGAGGGCCTCGGCCTCTCCCCTCTCAATCAACGGCAGTCTTATACTTCGGCGTTTTCGCAGATTAAACCTGCCAAAATCAACATCCCCTTTTGGCAGGTTAGGCGAGGGCTTGACGCTGAAGCTCGATGAGATCGGCGATGCCCTTGTCGCCCAGATCGAGCAGGGCGTTGAGACGCTTGCGGTCGAAGGGCGCCTGCTCGCCGGTACCCTGGAGCTCGATCATCTCGCCAGAGTCGGTGGCGACGAGGTTCATGTCGACCTCGGCGTGGCTGTCCTCGGAATAATCCAAGTCGAGCAGGGTGTTGCCGTCGACGACGCCCATGGAAATAGCGGCAACCTGACCGGTAAGCGGAATGCGCTCGAGCTTGCCCGCCTCGACCCACATGGCAAGGGCGTCGTGCAGCGCCACCCAGGCGCCGGTGATGCTCGCCGTACGCGTGCCGCCATCGGCCTGGATCACATCGCAGTCAACGGTAACGGTGTACTCGCCGAGCGCCTTCATATTGACGACGGTGCGCAGGCTGCGGCCGATCAAGCGCTCGATCTCCATGGAACGGCCCTTGCGGTTGGCATGTTCGCGCTTGCAGCGCTTGCCGGTCGACGCCGGCAGCATCGCATATTCCGCCGTTACCCAACCGGCCTTAGCGCCCTTGCGCCAGCCCGGAACGCCCTCCTCGATGGTGGCGGCGCACAGCACGCGCGTGTCGCCAAACTCTGCCAGGCACGAGCCGTGGGCGTGCTTCATGACGCCGCGGGTGAGCTTAACGGGACGCAGCTCGTTTGCGGCGCGGCCGTTGGCGCGGTTGACCTGCATATATTCCATGGAACTATCCTTTCGGCAAAAGATGTGGCGAAGACTCCGGCGACATTGTGTGCCTAACCGAGTTCGTCGATATCGACATGCTCGATGCTTTTGAGCGGCTGGCCAAAGATAAAGCTGCCCGCCACCGCAAACTCGGCAATGTTGTCGGACGTGGTGGCAAAGCGATGCTGCGGCTCGGCGGCGTCGCCCGCCAGCTGCTCGCGGCGCGTGAGAATATCGGTCAGC
>CALJCO010000115.1 GCA_938023905.1 uncultured Collinsella sp.
TGCCTCCCTTTTCTCGAACCTTAATTTCAAAGTCCAAGAAATGGGATGCAGTTCATTTGTGGTGGTTCCGTTTGTCTCGATCTGTAACATCTGGGCTGTTGGAAGTAAGCCTGCTGTTACAGATTTAGATTTTTAGATGAGCCTTCGTGGCTTGTCTCGATCTGTAACAGTTAGACCCTAATTTGCCGAGTAGATGTTACAGATTGAGACAAACGGTTGCCGCTGGTCATTTCATCTCGATCTGTAACATCTAGGATCAAAAATGGCTGCTAGATGTTATAGATCGAGATGGTAGTGCGCCTGGGCAGCGACGGGCTGACATCTCAGTACCCTATCCATCAATCACTCAGAAAATCTTATATATAGAGACTTAGATTTGTGTATAAGATCGTACAAAGCTGGCAACAATACTTCTCGAACAACGTGAAGCCGCCCCGTAGGGCGGCCGCCCCAAGAGAGGTGATTCCATGAGAATCGATAAGCTAGCAATGACGTCGCGCGAGGCGCTGCAGACCGCCATGAGCACGGCTGCCGACGCGCAGGCCGGCGCGGTGGAGCCGATTCACCTGCTGTCTGCCCTGCTTGGTGCCGGCGAGCGCAATATCTCCGTGATCATCGAGCGCATCGGCGCCGACCCGGCCCAGCTTGCACGCTCCACACAAGATGCCATCGACCGCGTGCCCAAGGTTTCGGGCGAGGGCCAGCAGATGGGCCTGTCCAATGAGCTCGTCCGCGTTATCGAGAAGGCCGAAAAGAAGGCCACCAAGATGGGCGACAGCTTTGTGGTGACCGAGCATCTGCTGATGGCACTTGCCGAGGACAAGGGTGAGGCGGGTCGCGTGCTGCGCGACGCCGGCGTCACCAAGGAGCGCATCGAGCAAGTCTATGAGGAGCTGCGTGGCGATGACCGCGTGACGTCTGCCGAGGACAAGACTCAGTTTGAGGCGTTGGAGCAGTACGGACGCAACATCTGCGACCTTGCCCGCGCCGGCAAGCTCGACCCGGTCATCGGGCGTACCGACGAGATCCGCCGCACCATCCAGGTCCTGTCCCGTCGCACCAAGAACAACCCTGTGCTCATCGGCGAGCCGGGCGTCGGCAAAACGGCCATCGTCGAGGGCATCGCCCAGCGTATCGTGGCCGGCGACGTGCCGAGCACCCTGCGCGACCGCGACCTCATCGAGCTCGACATGAGCGCGCTGGTCGCCGGCGCCAAGTACCGTGGTGAGTTCGAGGACCGCTTGAAGGCCGTGCTCAAGGAAGTGCAAAAATCGGAAGGTAAGGTCATCCTGTTCATCGATGAGCTCCACACCATCGTGGGCGCGGGTGCCACCGAGGGCTCCATGGACGCCGGCAACATCCTCAAGCCTGCGCTCGCCCGTGGCGACCTGCATGCGATCGGCGCGACCACGCTCGACGAGTACCGTAAGTACATCGAGAAGGACGCGGCGCTCGCCCGTCGTTTCCAGACCGTTATGGTGAGCGAGCCTACCGTCGAGGACACCATCTCGATCCTGCGTGGCCTCAAGGAGAAGTACGAGATCTTCCACGGCGTGCATATCACCGATAGCGCGCTCGTGGCCGCCGCCGACCTCTCCGATCGCTACATCGCCGACCGCTTCCTGCCCGACAAGGCCATCGACCTGGTCGATGAGGCCGCAAGCCGCCTGCGCATGGAGCTCGACAGCATGCCGGTCGAGATCGACGCCACCACGCGTCAGCTCACCCAGCTGCAGATCGAGGAGCAGGCGCTCATGAAGGAGACCGATGACGCCTCCAAGGAGCGTCTGGAAGCCCTGCGCCAGGAGATTGCCGAGGTCCAGGAAAAGCTCAACGTGCAAAAGGCCGGCTGGCTCAACCAAAAGAACGCCATCGACCACGTGCAGGAGCTTAAGGGCCAGCTTGACGAGGCCAAGAGCGAAGAGGAGCGCGCGACGCGCAACGGCGACCTGGGTCGTGCGTCCGAGCTGCGCTTCTCCGTGATTCCGGGCCTGCAGCAGCAGATTCAGGATTCCGAGGCCGCGCTCGAGGCACAAAAGGAGCAGGGCGGCGAGGGCCTCAACGAGCAGGTGACCTCCGACGAGATTGCCGAGGTCGTGAGTGCCTGGACCGGTGTGCCCGTGTCCAAGATGATGCAGGGCGAGCTCGACAAGCTCAAGGGCCTGGAGGGCGAGCTGCATAAGCGCGTCATCGGTCAGGACGAGGCCGTGTCCGCTGTGGCCGCGGCCGTGCGCCGTAGCCGTGCGGGCCTCTCCGATCCGGACAAGCCCATCGGCAGCTTCTTCTTCCTGGGCCCCACCGGCGTAGGCAAGACCGAGCTCGCCAAGGCGCTGGCCGAGTGCCTGTTCGATGATGAGCGCGCGCTCGTGCGTATCGACATGTCCGAGTATATGGAGAAGTTCAGCGTCCAGCGTCTGATCGGTGCGCCTCCGGGATACGTGGGCTACGACGAGGGCGGCCAGCTCACCGAGGCCGTGCGCCGTCGTCCGTACTCCGTGATCTTGCTCGACGAGATGGAGAAGGCTCATCCGGATGTCTTTAACGTGCTATTGCAGGTGCTTGACGACGGCCGTCTGACCGATGGCCAGGGTCGCCAGGTGTCCTTCAAGAACACGATTATCATCATGACGTCCAACGTGGGTTCCAAGGCTATCGCCGATCTGTCCGGCAAGGACGAGGAGGAGATGCGCCATCAGGTCGACGCGGCCATGGCTCAAACCTTCCGCCCCGAGTTCCTCAACCGTATCGACGATATCGTGGTGTTCCATCCGCTTGGCATGGCGCAGATCGAAAAGATCGTCGATATTCAGCTCGCCGACGTCCGCGCACGTCTGGCCAAGGAGCGCATGACGCTTGCCATCACCCCGGCGGCCAAGCAGATGCTCGCCGTGGGCGGCCTGGACCCGGTCTTTGGCGCCCGTCCGCTCAAGCGTCTCGTGCAGCGCGAGGTCGTGGATGCCATTGCCGCCGCTATTATCGACGGTACGGTGCGCGAGGGCGATCAGGTGACGGTCGATGCCGACAAGGACGGCGGCTTTACCGTCGTGTGCGACAACACGCCGACGGCCACCTACGAGGTTCCAGACACCGAGTAGATTTTGGGACCGGCTTTAAAACCGTCCCCATCGCAAAACGCCAAGGGCGGCGGATCCAATTGGATCCGCCGCCCTTTTTCGTGCGACAATCGATGATGTTGAACGGATGCGATGCAAGGAGATGCGCAGATGACAGACAAGAACAAGACGAACACGCCGGCGACCGATGCCGCACCCGCCGCACCCAAGTCTGCGCCTAAGCCGGCACCCAAGCCGCGCGACCCCTATATCCGCGCCGAGAACGAGGACGACGACGGCTACGATCCCTACAGCGATCGCCGCCCCGAGCGCGAGCCCCTCTTCGAAGCCGACCCCTGGCGCTAAGTAGCTCATTTGGGACGGGGCTTTTTTAGCTACTTTTGCCCCCTCCCGCCTGCCTGATGATTTTTCTGGGACGGGGATTTAATAATCATTCGGTACAAAATGATTATTAAA
>CALJCO010000116.1 GCA_938023905.1 uncultured Collinsella sp.
ACTTGCAGCGACGGACCTCGGGACGCTCTTACACCACGTCTGCGCGCGCCACCGCAGCTTCGCCAGGATTCCGAAGATCGTCAACGAATCGACCTCGAAAAAGCAACACTCGAAGGTATCACGCTGGATGACCCGACAATAAATGAAGTTCCGGCAATCGATGACATGCAGACTGTCGAATCCGACAGCCCATCATTTGCCCAAATAAGCAGCCTCGCGCCCGAGGGCAGAATCTTCGGGGCCGGAAGCTAGACCGGCTAACAAGGTGGGTACCCTAGCGATGTGCAAAATTGCGAGTATTCAGCAGGGTCGGCCCTCCAGCACCCACAAGTTAATCCAAATGAGAAACAAAAACGCTATCGAACGGGAACGTTAGGCAACATTTGAGGAAGACCTTGTCTGTTTACCGCCCTTGGATAACTCTTGAGCGGCTTTATTTGGCCTGGAATAGATTAACGGACCCCCTATAGTTGCAGAATACTCCAATTTTTGCACGGCGCGGGGGCACCCACCCCGGCATCGGCTATCAAAACCGCTCAGTCCGGAATCTCGTCCACTATTCCCCATCATTTTATGCGACGAATTACCTGTACGTCATTGACATATGAACATGCGCTCATATAATCGGAAATAAGTTATATGAGCGCATGTTCATATGAAAGGATATTGCAATGAGCAGCCACGCTGATGAAACAAAGACTGGCATCGAGGCCACCGAGCCGATCGTCCCCACCACCTGCTCGCCCGAGGACCTTCCCGACGAGGAGCTTCTCTACGACCTTGCCGACCTGTTCAAGGTCTTCAGCGACACCACGCGCATCAAGATTCTCTATGCCCTCATGGGCCGCGAGCTCTGCGTGGCCGACATCGCCGAGGCGACCGCAACCTCGCAGTCGGCAGTATCGCACCAGCTGCGCACGCTTAAACAGTCGCACCTGGTCAAGTTCCGCCGCGACGGCCGCAACATTCTCTACTCGCTCGCCGACGATCACGTCTACACCATGCTTAACCAGGGCATGAGCCATATCTGCGAATAGCAATCAACCACGGTATCAGCGCGGCCGGCACCCAGACCGCTAACACAGGGAAAGGAACCCACCATGAAAAAGCAGTTCAAGCTCGACGAGATCGATTGCGCCAACTGCGCGCGTGAACTTCAGGACGAGCTGGCTAAGCTCGATGGCGTCAAGTCCGTTTCGGTCAACTTTATGACCCAGAAGCTGACGCTCGAGGCCGACGACGCCGAGTTCGACGAGGTCCTGAACCGCGTCGTTGAGTTCACCGCCGACGCCGAGCCGGACTGCGAGATCATTCTCTAACCCGCGCATACGTTGACCTGCGAGGCCGCGCTTGCCGCGGCCTTTGCTCGCGAAATTATATGAGCGAGTGTTCATACACTCAAATGAGAGGTTTGAATCATGACAGCCGCCGATCCCAAAAAGAAAAAGAAGAAGCGCAAGAAGAAAGAGTCCCTTGAGCATAAGCGCAACCGCATCCTGGTAGCACTGGGCATTTTTGCCGTGGTGTACGCCCTCGATGAGCTCGGCACCCTCACCGCCGCATTCGGCACCCCGGGCGACATCTACGCCAGCTTTGTGCTGTTCCTCGTGCCGTTTTTGATTGCCGGCTACGACGTACTGCAAAAGGCATTCAATAACATCCGCCGCGGCAAGGCCTTCGACGAGAGTTTCCTTATGGCAGTCGCGACCATCGGCGCGTTTGCCATGGTGCTCTTCCCCGATACCGACCCGCACATGGCCGAAGGCGCCGCCGTCATGCTGTTCTACCAGGTCGGCGAGCTGTTCCAGGCATACGCTGTGGGCAAGAGCCGCAAGTCGATCAGTGCCATGATGGACATCGCGCCCGACTACGCTAACGTCGAGCAGCCCGACGGCACGCTCGAGCAAGTCTTCCCCGATGACATCGCCGTCGGCACCGTCATCGTCGTCAAGCCTGGCGAGCGCGTGCCCATCGACGGCATCATCGTCGAAGGCGAGACACAGCTCGATACCGCCGCCCTTACTGGCGAGTCAGTCCCCCGTCCGGCCAAAACCGGAGACGATATCATCAGCGGTTGCATCAACATGACGGGCCTCATCCACGTGCGCACCACCAAGCCCTTTGGCGAGTCCACCGTCGCGCGCGTCCTGGAACTCGTGGAGAATGCCAGCGAAAAGAAGGCGCGCACCGAGAACTTCATCACGCGCTTCGCCCGCGTCTACACGCCCGCCGTCACCGGCGCGGCCGCGGTACTCGCGCTCGGCGGCGGTTTGGTCACCGGCGCCTGGTCCGACTGGATCCTGCGCGGCCTGACCTTCCTGGTCGTCAGCTGCCCGTGTGCGCTCGTGATCAGCGTGCCGCTCAGTTTCTTTGGCGGCATCGGCGGCGCGTCCAAGCTGGGCGTTCTCATCAAGGGTTCCAACTACCTCGAGACGCTCGCCGATGTGGACACCGTCGTCTTTGACAAGACGGGCACCCTCACCAACGGCACGTTCTCGGTCGTCGCGGTGCACCCCGAGGCAGGCTATACCGAGCAGTCGCTACTCGAGGTCGCAGCCCTCGCCGAGTCGTTCTCCGACCATCCCATCGCGCAGTCGGTGCGCACCGCCTTCCAGGGCGAGCTCGATCCCAAGCGCGTAAGCGACTCCACCAACGACGCGGGCCATGGCGTGACGGCGACTATCGACAGCAAACATGTCGTCGTCGGCAACGCCAAGATGCTTGCTGCGGCCGGTATCGACGCTCCCAATTGCGAGGTCGTCGGTACGATCCTCCACGTGCTCGTCGACGGCACCTATGCCGGCCACATCGTAATTGCCGACACCATCAAGGTCGATGCGGAGCAAACGATTCTCGACCTGCACGCCGCCGGCGTCAAGCGCACCGTCATGCTCACGGGCGACCGCGAGGAGGTTGCGGCGTCTGTGGCCAAGCAGCTCGGCCTCGACGAGTTCCACGCGCAGCTGCTGCCGGGCGACAAGGTCGAGCGTGTTGAAGCGCTGCTCGCGGCCGAAAGTGGCAAGGGCAAGCT
>CALJCO010000117.1 GCA_938023905.1 uncultured Collinsella sp.
TGGTAAACGATTTGGGCAGTATGGACGACCTCGAGCTGATGCCGCTGGGCGGTGGCTATATGGTGCGACGCGAACGCTTGATGAATGAGCTTCTCGCCAAGGGCCGAAAGGCCGGCATCGTGGTTCTTTATGCGCCCGACGGGTTTGGGAAGACCTCGGTGCTGCTGCAGTACACCCATGAGGTTAAATGCGACCCGACGCGAGGCCCCGTGCGGATTATCGAGGCCGATCGCGCCACTGGGCGCGAGGTGTTTATGCAGCTCGAGGTGGTTACCGAAGAACTCAAAGACAAACCGCACTCCCTTATCGCGATTGATAATGTGCCAAACCTCGATCAGCACGATACCGAAGACCTCATCGACAGGATTCGCGGCCTGCGCGCTATGGGGGTGGGGGTCTTTATCTCCTGCCGTCCTTCAAATCGTCAACTGATTCATGGGCTGGGCGATTCGGTTAAGATCAATGCGCAGATGCTCAAGGTGCATGCCTATGAGTATTCGGCGTGGGCATCGGCGTTTTCGATCAGCACATCGCTCGACTTTTATCAGCTCACGCAGGGCGTGCCCGAGCTCGTTTCGGCATTGCAGACGGGTCTGTATGGCCAAGGCGACGTAGCCGGTCTGCTCGAAAACGAGATTGTCAACGTATATGGCGCGGCACTTGTCGACCTGGCTTCGCTCGACAATAATGCACTGTTTTGCGTGGCATGTCTCATGATTTTGATGGGCGAGGGCAATATCGCAGAACTCGAGGCTTGCGGGGTGAGGCTATCGATGGTCGACCAGTCCTACTTCGTACGCGACTACCCGATCTTTGGCTTGGACCCCGCCGAGCGGAGTTTTACGTGTCTGGGCACGGAGGATAACGGACGCTTGCGCTTGCGTAAGTTGGTGGCCGAGGTTCGCCCCGAACTTGTTCCGAGGGCGGCCCGGATTTTGCTTAAGGCGGGCCGATGCGATGCGGCGATGGGCCTGGCGGACGCTTTTTTGGACCGTGATGCGGTCCTTGAACTTGCTGGGCAGTATGGGGTCGATCTGGCTCTGACGGGGCACGGGGCCGATATCTGCCGAGCAGCGCTGGGCACGATCGATGCCGAGGATCCGGCTCCAGAGCCAACGCCTGCCGAGGCGCTTGGCGTATATCTGGCAGCGGTCAGCGTGTCCAATACAAAGCTCGCTCGCTATATGGCATCGGTCATCGAGCGCGGGGGCGAACGGGCGGCCTGCGAAATAGACCCTGTTTCATGGAGGGTGGCCCAGACACTGACGGCTGTTTGCTATGGGGACAACGGGCTTGGGCTTCCTACGAACCTGACCGTGCCAGAAATCGAGACATCCCATACCGCACTCGATATGTTGTCCGCGCATATCGAGGTCAAGCGCTGCCTGACCGAGCGGGGAGATGACGGCGGCGTTCTACAGCAGCTCAAAACGAGCAAGGCCTACGACTGCGAGCTCGACATCGCGGGGATTGTTATACGGGCCGACAGCATGCTGGTGGAGCTCTTTGACGGGTCGTTTACGGGAACCGACGAGCGCGACGACGAGATGACGGTGGTGCGGGAGGCGCTCGACGTACGTGGGCTTAAGGCGATGGCTATCTGGGTGCGCATGGTGTTGGCGGCACGGCGGCTCCTTTCTGGCTTACCGGTAACCGACGACGCGGCGTTCAACGAGCTCGATCGTTTTGCCGTGCGCATGCGCGACAACCAGATTCAGCTGTTTGGCCTGTTGCTAGAAGGCTGGCAGTCGCTTGCAGAGGGACGGCCGGTTAATGCAAAGTTCCGTGCGGTCCAAGTGCTCAAACTTGCCGAGGAGTCGATTGCGTACATGCGCGATAACGCATTGCTGCTGGAGCGCGCGGCATATCTGCGTAACACCTCGATGGTTTCGGTGCGCGAGGAAGCGGAGCTACTCGATATAAGCCAGACGCAGGTTGGTGGAGCGGAGGCCTGGATGGTGGCGCTGCATTTGGCCTGTGCGGGCCGAGACAGCGACCTTGCGGCCTGGATGTCCATGAATCGTGCGGGGATTCTAGAGCCATCGTATCGGCTCTTTGCGCGCCTTGCCATGCATTGTCTGGGCGAGCCGGCGGGCAGGATACGCAAGAAGCTTCCCGTGCGCGAGCTGTCGCGGTACTCGCTGCGCGGCGATTTGGAAGGGGAGGGCGAGCGCCTGTTCCAGGCCGGCGAGGTTGAAGCCGTTGATACCATCGACCATATCGAGATGCGCATGTTTGGTGCGTTTCGCGCCGAGCGCGACGGGTTTCCCATCACGGACAAAATGTGGCGCCGCAAGAAGGCGGCGACACTTGCCGAGCGGCTTGCGCTAGGCATGGATGCGCTCGTCGATCGTGAGACGCTGGCCATGGAGCTGTGGCCCCATGCCGAGTTCAATAGCGCCCGCAACAACCTGTACTCGACGATATCGCGCTTGCGGTCGGCTTTGGGGCCGACGCCGGATGGCAAGTCGTGTGTGCTCATCCAAAATGAATGTATCGGACTCAACGGCGACTACGTCAAGACCGATGTACGGCTGTTTGACCAGATAAGCCGCGAGGTTTTGGGAAATCGCACGGGTGCGCGCGGGCCCCATTTAGTTGAGCTGTGTCTTAAGATTGAGCAGCTTTATGCCGGACCGCTGTATGTTCCCAATGGCTGTAATCCCACCTACTTTTTGCGTATGCGACGCATTATGCAGTCAAAGTTCATCGATTGCATGATTAAGGGAGCAAATGCCGCTCTAGAAGAAAACGATTTGCAGTCGGCGATTTGGCTGGCGGAGTCGGGGCTTCGACAGGAAATGGCGCGTGAGGATATGGTGCGCTGCGCCATGCGCGTCTACAGTGCGGCGGGGCGGCGGCGCGATATCGTCGAGCTATACAGCGGGCATATGCACCATCTAAGGGAACAGGTCAATGGCGTACCCGAGCCCGAGACGCGGCATCTATACGAGCGCTTGGTGGAGGGGCGGCTCAATCGCGTGCTGGTCGAGCGATAAAAAAACGGGCGCCCGAAGTACTTGGGCACCCGTAAGCTTGCTATGTGTTGGCTCGCCGGATCATTGGCTCTTAGACGAGCTTGATCTTCTCGATGTCCTTGCGCGAGGACTCGCGATACAGCGAGAACTTGCGGCCGATGACCTGGACGACCTCGGCGTGGCAACGCTCAGCGAGCTCTTCGGCGGCCTCGCGGGCGGAAAGACTGGAGCCATCGAGCACGGAGCACTTAACGAGCTCGTGCTTCTCCAGGTAGGCGACCGTCTGCTCGACGGTGCCCTCGTTGACATCGGACTTGCCGATGATGATGGCGGGGTTGAGGTGATGGGCCATGCTGCGAAGCTGCTTGACCTGGGCTCCTGTCAGTGCCATGGGTTCTCGCTTTCTATGTATGGGGCGCCCCGCGACGGGGCCTTAATCTACGTGAGCTGTCCCACGATAGCGCAGGAACGGCGCGGTGTGGAGCGTGTTTGCCCAGTTCAAAAAGAATGCGGATGCCGAGCGGAAGAACAGCGCGGGTTGCAGGCGGACGTGTGCGGCGGCCGAAAGCGGTCTATGGACGGCTCGAAGAGACCGGCTCCCATGCAATAAACGTCCAACGGACCTTGCGGACGTGGTCGAGCATGTAGCGCCCCTGTGGCACGCCCTTGGACCCTGGCTCGCCGGCATGGGGATTCTCAATCATATGCTGAGCGACGTAGTCGCGCAGACGGTCGATCTTATCCTCGTTACCGTGCTCGAGCATGCGGGAGAAGTCCGCCACTCCCGCCTCAAGGCTATCGAAGGTATCGCGACGAGGCGATTCAAAGTACGTAACCTGCGGCAGGGCGCCCATCTGAATGAGGATATTGAAGGCATACACAAAGCCATTACTGCAGGTAACCGAGGCACCGATAGCGTTCATCAGGTGCAGGTCATAGCGCGGGCTGGAGTTGGCGACCATCGTGACAGCACAACGCCGACGAGCCGTTCGATCAAGCTTGGCAAGCGCGCCTTTAAGGTTGGTCGTGGTGACAGAGCGACTGGCAAAGGCAACATCTACCGCTTTCGCGACCGGTCCAACCAAATCCCAGTCATCATCCCAAGCAAGCTCAAGCGGTGTAATGCGATCCTCGAGCCCATAGTACTCAATGCCAGCATCAAGCGTGCCCAACATGGCAGGGGAGAAGTCAGCCGCAATCACAGGATGCCCAGCCTGAGCAAGCGGAATAGCAATAGACCCAGCCCCACACCCCATATCCAGCACCGATTCACCAGGCTTTAACGCCAACAGCTTCATAAAGTCCCGAGCATAAGGGGCAGTCTCCAGCGGCCGAAAATGCCGAGCCCGCTTATCCCATTCAAAAGAATCATCAGCCCGCCGCCGATCAGCCTGCAAGCGCATCCATTCCTCATTCCAATCCGCAGAAAGCAGCTCGGAACGAATCAAATCATCAGCCACGGGCTATCCCCCTCACAACAAAAAAGCGGCTCCTCCCAAAAGAAGAGCCGCAACAAGCATATATCAGAAAAAGAACCGTTCCAACGCCAAACCGCCGCACCAGCCAAGTGGTGCAGGAGCGAAGCAACTGCAACATGGGACAGAACTCAGCCAAGGTTGAGATGTGCGGGAGCCCCGGGGAGGGCAAATATATAAGGTCGATCGCGAGTTCCGCACGAGCCGGAGAGCACTTAATGTGCTCTCCGTGCGA
>CALJCO010000118.1 GCA_938023905.1 uncultured Collinsella sp.
GACGATATGCAGCGTAATAAAACCCTGCTCTTCTTCGCTCATCTGGATGCCCATATACTCCTTGATAATCTGCAGCGCACGGCCCGCAAGCGCATACTCCTTGCGATAGAACTGCTGGATCTCGAGCAGCAACGGATTCTCACAGGGAACGCCCTTGCGCTCGCGCTCGAGGGCGAGGCTGATATGGTCTGCGAGAGCAATGAGAATCTTGTCGTTGATATCGACATTGAGCTCTCGACGAAGCATCTGAACGATGTCCTCGGCAATCACGAGGTTGACGGTGGGGATGGACTCTAAAAGATGTGCCAAGCGGTCAATCGTACGCGAATCCCGAGAAGTGCCCTCCTGCAGCGCATAGGTCTTTTCGACCGATGCGTCATCGATAGCGTCGCCGGCATGACGGCCAAAGCAGAGGCCTCGACCGATGACAATGAGCTCGGAGCCATCGTCCGAAGTGACCATTGCGACGTTATTGTTGAAAACTCGCTTGATAACCACGGTACCCACCACAAGAATTTACTCGGAAAGCCAGACGACAGGCTCTTTAACAGTAACAGGGCCGGAAGCGTGCTCACGAAGAGTCGAGTTCTCCGAACGCTCGCACACGATAACGAAGACCGTGGGATCGAAGCCGGCGGCGCGGACCGCGTCAAAATCGACCTCGACGAGGGGCTGGCCCGCGTCGACATGGTCACCCTGAGCAACAAGCGCATGGAAGCCCTTGCCCTCAAGTTTAACAGTGTCGATTCCGATATGCAGCATCACCTGAGCAGAGCTGTCGTCGGACATGATGCCCAGCGCGTGCTCAGTCGGAAACAGCGCCGCGACGGTGCCGGAGACAGGAGCGCACACCGTTCCCTCTTGGGGAACCACGGCAACGCCATCGCCCACGGCACGGCTGCTAAAAGCGGGGTCATTGGTATTTTCTAGATGAACAAGCTCGCCGGAAACGGGAGCGAGGATTTCGAACTCGGAAGCTGCAGTCTTCTGCTCATCCGAACCGCCCATCAGGCGAGAAAAGAAACCCATGGTGGCATGTCCCTTCATAAATATAGCCCAACCAAAATCAAGCGAATGCATCCATAGAGACACACCCGTTCAAAGACTTTGGTTAGGCCCACGTCCGAGGGACTCGGTAACCTTCCGCATTTCTTTTTACGGAAGTTATTGTAGACAAGCCCAAAGCCGGAACAATCATTATGACCGATGAACGGTATTTTTTCTTCGATAAACGGTATTTAGACGGCACTTAGGGACGTTCCTTGTTTGCTACATTGGGGACAGGTTACTTTGCACCAATCATGAGTTACGGTGAAATAGGGACTGAAAAGCCGCCCAAAAGGCCAAAACAGTCCGTATTCCACCGCAACTTCATGACGTTGGTGCAGATTAACCTGACCTCCTTGCACCAAAAAGGGCCCCGAGCATAGTCTGCTCGGGGCCCAAACTCATCTCGCCTTATCGCGCGACGCGTATGTTACTTGCGCTTGCCGCCGCCGTCGCCGGGGCGACGGGAGCTGCCACCGTGCTTGCCGCCACGGCTGTTGCCATAGCTGCCACGGTTATCGCGACCGCCGGCACGGCCGCCACGGGAACCGGCCTGGTTGCCGCCGCGACCACCACGGTAGCCGCCGCGACGCTCCTCGCGGGTGTCGTCGTAGTTGCGCCAGTCATCGCGACGATCGCGGCTGGCACGCGGGTCGCGACGATCGCGCGACTCATTCGAACGACCGGCGCCGCTGCGGCCACCGTTGCCACGAGCGCCCTCGCGACGCTCACCACCGCGGCCGCCCTCGCGGCCTCCGCGCTCGTCAAAGCGCTTGCCGCCGCGGGACTCGCCGCCGCGGGTACCACGCTCGTCACGCGAACCACGGCCTTCGCCGCCGCGACGCCCATCACGGCCACCGCGCTCGTCATCACGACCGGAACGACGGCGGTCGCCCGCACCGCGCTTGCCACCGCGCGAACCGCGGCCCTCGTCCTCGCGCTCGACACGACGACGGCCACCGCGATCCTCATCCTCTCGACGGCGGCGATGCGCCTCGCCCTGGAACTGCTTGGCACGACGCTCGGCACGGTTACCGCGCGCAGGCTGCTCAGCGGCACCAGCACCAGCGCGCTCCTCGGCAGCCACCTCGCGGGCCACGCTCTCCACAGCCTCGTCCACGCAAGCCTGAACGCCCTCGCGCACGCGGGTCTTGCCGCCACGCTTGGGACGACTCGGGCGCTCGCCGTCGCTGCGGCGCTCGTCGCGACCGCGGTTGGAACGACCGGCCACATCGCCGTAATCGTCGCCGTTGCGCTTGCCGTCGCGACGCGCCTGCTCAAGCTTCTTCTTGCTCTTGGACTTGCCACGCTTGGTCTTCTTCTTCACCTTAAAGGCCGCAGGGTCGCGCTCGGGATCAACCGCGGGCGGATTGGGACCCACATTCAGACCGCCGGCCTCGTAGATGTCGGCGGTCTTGTCCATGAGCTTCTCGATCTCGTAGAACTCGTCCACGTCCTGCTCGGTCACAAACGTAATGGCCCAGCCCAGCTCGCCGGCGCGGCCCGTACGGCCAATACGGTGGATGTAGTCGGTCGGCTCGGCCGGCACGTCAAAGTTCACGACGTAGCGCACATCGCTAATGTCGATGCCGCGGGCGAGCACGTCGGTTGCCACCAACACGTCGACGGTACCGTCGCGGAAGGCCGAAAGGGCACGCTCGCGCTGGGCCTGGCTGCGGTTGCCGTGAATCGCGGCGGCCTTAATGCCCTTGCGCTCCAGACGACGGCAGCAGCTGTCGGCGCGGTGCTTGGTGCGCATAAAGACGATAGTGCGCTCCGGGCCCTCCTTTTTGAGGAACTCGGGCAGCAGGTTGTTCTTTGCCTCGATGGACACCGGGACCACAAACTGGTCGACGGTATCGGCGGTCGACGTGGCCGGCGCGATCTCCACGCGGGCCGGGTCGCTCACCAGATCGGTGATCTCACCCACGGCCTCCTCGTCGAGGGTCGCCGAGAACAGCAGCGTCTGGCGCTCGGCCGGCGTCTCGCGCACAATGCGGCGGACGGCGGGCAAAAAGCCCATGTCAAGCATGCGGTCGGCCTCGTCGAGCACCAGCACCTTGACCTCGTCCAGGTGGCAGGCGCCCTGCTCGATCAGGTCGACCAAACGACCCGGCGTGGCGACCAGGATGTCACAGCCATACTTGAGGGCCGCAGTCTGCGGCTTGTAGCTCACGCCGCCCACGACGGTAACGGCGACATGGCCGGTGACGTCGGCAATCTTGCTCGCAACCTCGTCGATCTGCTGGGCAAGCTCGCGCGTGGGGGTGATGACGAGCATCACGGGACCGCGACCGTTGCCCTCGGGCTTTTTAGCACCGCGACGACGGTTGCGACCGCCGCGCTCACGCACGGGCTTGGGCGGAGCGATGTGCTCCAGATTGTTCATGGTCGGCAGCAAAAAGGCGGCCGTCTTGCCGGTGCCGGTCTGGGCGGCGGCAAGCAGGTCGCGACCCTCGAGCACCACGGGGATGGAGCCGGCCTGAACGGGCGTGGGCGCCGTGTAGCCCAGATTCTCGATAGCACGAAGCATCTCGTCGGAAAGTCCCAGCTCGTCAAAGGCGGGCAGGCTCTCGGTAGCGGACTCGACGGCCTGGGCAGCATTGGCCTCATCGGCGGCATCGAAGGCAGCCTGGGTCATGGCTTCGCGGGTCTCGTCCAGAATCTCGGCGTCGGTGACGTCAGATACAGAATTACGCATATGTTGTTGTTCCTTATCTGCACGCGCTATGGGCACGGCATGCGGCCGCGCGGGCGTGCTTGGTAGTGCGCTAATACATACAAAAACGGGTGCGCACAGAGAGGACGTTGCTCAGCACGCTGGCGATCGCTTTGGCAGCCCTATTACGCGCCGTCCAGACGCAGCAGCTCTAAGCGATGGAGCAGATTCGCCGCGGGTTAGTATACCCGCGCTTTGCATGCCCCCACGTAAACCACAGATGACGAGGCGGACGGGCGAGTCTGAGCCTATTGTCTCAATCTGTAACATCTGCAGGGCAAATCTTCCTCTACGTGTTACAGATCGAGACAAACGGTCAACACGACCCACAAACGTCTCAATCTGTAACAGTTACAGAGCAAAATCGGTCCTAATTGTTATAGATCAAGACTGAGGGGGATTTCCGTCCAGTCCAAACCAAATCTCTCAGTCTTCCTGCAATTTCGAACATGTGGCCTATAATGTTTCTTTGGTTACGCTATATATTGCGCAGCCATTTAATACGTCGCCCACCGGGGGCCATTAATTCCTATCGCCATATTGGCTAGGAAGCAATCAAAGGAGGTATCCGTGGCAGCAGAGACGCCTTGCTCGGTCCTCTATAACGATATTCGCTCGTTCGGCGGTCTTAAACATCTCGAGATTGCCCGAATGCTCATCAATGGAAACTCTTATCTCGGCAGTACCCTGCTCGAGAAATGCTCTTCCAACCGCTCGTATCTCACCCGTTACATCGTCCATCGCGAGCCTGACCAGTGCGCGCCCGCCATCTACAGCGACTTTGCCATCACCACGCTCAATCTTTCCGCGGCAATCTGCAGCAAGCTCGGCAGCGGCGAGTCCGCCTATCAGGCAATCGCCGAGCACTATCGCGGCCCGGCCGCCAACGAAATGATGTCGGCTCTCGCCAGCTACAAGTTGGACAGCCGCCTATATGCAAATGCCCTCAATCGCATCGACAACTTTGACGGCAATGCCGTGCGCGAGAAGAGTATGCTTTACCTTATGCTCTTTGTGGCAACGGGGGCGCTCGCTGACCCCGTTCAGGGCGTGACGACCGTTGAGCGCTTTTGCGATAGCAAAACTGGCGGGCATTTTGGCACCACCGAGACCACCGTCGGCCGTAGTTTTTTGAGCAGCTTGGATCAGCCGCGCACCGTCGCCCCCAACCTCGGCTTGCTTAGGACGCACGCCGGAAACAGCGTTGACATGCAGATCCACCCCCTTACGCGTGATCCGCGCGGCACGGTAATTGGGTCCTTGCCCAAAACCTCGCCCAGCATCACCGATGTAGGCGCTGATGCATCGCGTGAGCATCTCCGCATTTGGCTCGAGGGTGGGCACTGGTACGCCCAGGGCCTTGGGTCGACCAACGGCACAGTGCTCGAATCGGGCGCGGGCGACGGCGATATTGTGATTGAGCCGCCCCGCGACCAACGAGAGCCCGGCAAAGTCTATCCCCCGGTGGAAATCGAAAACAGCGACAGGCTCCATCTGGGTCTCTACACGACATTCCTTGTCATCGTGGACTAGCGCGGACGGCGATCGAAAGACGGTCGCCGTCCGTCTTTCGTCTTCTACCTTCTGCGTCGTAAACGACAATACTCAGCGGTATACGTGAGCAGTGCGGCTATCATGGTATTTTACCGATATCCGCACTGCTCACGTATATGCGCGGCAACCCATGCCAGACAAAGGAACGCCATGGATACTACCGATAGCGCCTATGGCGACAAACTCATCCGTCTCGATACGTTCGATACCGCCGTGGCGGTCGACCCCAGCGCCGAGGACGACGCCAAGCGTCGGTTTATGACGCTTATTCTCCAGACGGCCCACCGCGACAACGGCAACATCGGGCACGTGCTGCGCGCGACCAACACGAGCGGCGAGGTCTTTGCCGTCAAGCTACTCAAGGACAACGCCGTCCTTTCCGGCCAAGCCCCCGACCGCTCCGCCGAGCAATCGGCCGCTCACCTGGCCAACACCGCCGCGCTGTTCGAGGAGTACCGTCATCTGTGTACCGTCTCGCACCTGCGCGGATTTCCGCGCGTCTATGGCTACGGATTGTGCGAGGATAACCCGCTCATCCTCATGGAGTGGGTCGAGGGCACCTCGCTCAAGCAGGCGCTGCCCCTGCTTCCGCACGACGCCTCGGGCGGGCTGACCACCCAGATGGTCGCCGCCGTCGGAAACGCCGTGCTTCGTGCGCTCTTGATGACCCAGGGGCTCGTGAATCCGGTCGTCCATCGCGACCTGTCGCCTGCCAATATCATGTTCCGCACCACCAGCCGAACGCTCGAGCAGCAGATTGCTGATTGTTCCTTTGACCCCTGCCTCATCGACATGGGCTCCGCGACCATGGCTCTCGGCGACGACACGATCACCCGGCGCGCCGACATCTGGCGCTTTGCCACGCCCGCATACGCCGCGCCCGAGATGCTCACGCAGGATATCGAAGGCATCGCGGCCCTTCGCCGCTCGCCGGCAATCGACGTCTATGCGCTTTCGAGCATTCTGTACCAGCTCTACAGCGGTCGCAAACCGTTTGACTTTGAGTCGACGGACGCCGCTGCAACCGGCTCGTTCTATCTCGTAAAGACCAAGACCAAGCCGGCACCGCTCGAGCCGCGCTGCGAGGGCGATGAAGCGCTCGTCCAAATCATCATGAAGGGTCTCTCAGTCGAGCAGTGCGATCGTCCCACCGAGCAGCAGATGCTCGAGGCGCTCTCTGCATACCTCCCCGCTGCAGAATCTGAGGGCCGTGAGGGCGCGGGCAGTGACGCCGCAATCGACATCGACGCCGGTACACACCTTAAGGTCGACGTCGCCGGCGAGCGCGCGAGAGAGATCCTGGAGCAGGCCCGGCACGATGCCATGACCCGCCGCCGCTTTATTATCGGTGGCGTCGTTGCAGCCGTTGCGGGGCTCGGCGTTATCGGGGCGGCGACCCATGGCTTTGGCATCCCCGACTACCTGGACGGCATCCGCGGTTCGCTTGACGACTACACCTGGGATCAGCTGCAGGAGATTTCGCTCAAGATTAAGGCCGCCGAGACCCGTAGCGAGGCACGCGAGATTGCCAAGCGCTACCATCTGCTCGATGACAACGGGCATATCCCCTATCCATGTACCAAGCGTGTCACGCTCACCAACGGGCTGCAGGTCGGCGCGCAGCTCGTGGGCATCCGCCACGATGAGCTTCTGGACGGGACGGGCAAGGCCGGGCTGACGTTTATGTTCGATGTGGGTATTGCCGAGCGCAACGCTGCGGCTGAACCGTCGAGCGCCGGCTGGGCAGATTGCGAGCTGCGGGAATGGCTCAACGGCGACGGCCTTAAGCTGCTGCCCAACGAGTTGCGCGCGCTCATTAAAGGGGTCAAGAAGGTCTCGAACAATGTGGGCGCCGCCAACAGCGCATCGTGCCTGAGCGAGTTACCCGCAACCCTTTGGCTGCCCGCCATGGTCGAGCTGTGCGGTACGCAACCGCCCGATTCGTTTACCGAGGACTATCACTACCTGGCAGACATCTACAACGGCGAGGGCAAGGAGTATCAGCTCTTCCGCGAGCTCAAGGTGAGCCCGTATTCCACGAACGAGACGATGGTCCGCCAGTGGAAGGGCAAGGACACCTGTTGGTGGGAGCGCACGGTGAGCCCCGACACATCGGAGAGCGAAGGCACGCTCTATATGAACCGCGTGGGGCACGACGGCGACGTCTTTACGTACGCAACGCCTGCGGAAAGGCCAAACAAGCTAACCTGTGTGATCCCCGGGTTCTGTATCTAGGCGGCGGGCGTCTTGCCGCAACGGGACCCCTCCCCGTCAATTGTCTTGATCTGTAACAGTAGGGGGTCAAAAACCTCTCTAGATGTTACAAATCAAGACATTTGAGTTGACCGCGGACGGTTTGTCTCGATCTGTAATATCTAGCAGGAAAAACGGTCCTTAGGCGTTACAGGTTGAGACGTTAAGTTGTGGCTCGATGTAATGTCTCGATCTGTAACAGTTACTCGACAAAAACGGGTCTAGTTGTTACAGATTGAGACATTAGACCGGCTACGGTCCGCCGACCTGGCTATCACCTCGACCAATACCAGAATGTCATACATTTCAATCTCCACTGGACACCCCCAGGGGGTATGGGTGTATAGTATCGGATGGTTAACATTTCCGACACTACGTCACAGAAAGGAGAAGCCATGGCTCAAGATAAGTTCGATGTGGGCGGCATGACGTGCGCCGCCTGCCAGGCGCACGTGGACCGTGCCGTGAGCAAGCTCGACGGCGTCCAAAGCGTCGCGGTCAACCTGCTCGCCGGCTCCATGCTGGTCGACTACGACCCCGCGCAGGTCTCCCCCGACGACATCTGTACCGCCGTCGATCGCGCGGGTTATTCGGCCTCGCCCGTTAGCACGGGCACCGATGCCGCCAACTCAAACGGCAACGCGCAAGCCAGGTCCGGCGCCGCCCATATGGAGTCGCCGACCAAAAAGTTGGAGGCCGCCGCCTCTGCCATGCGCACCCGCCTCATCGTCTCGATCGTATTCCTCATCCCACTGTTCTACATAGGCATGGGGCACATGCTCGGTTGGCCACTGCCCGGCGTCTTCACCGACCACACCCACAGCATGACGCTCGCGCTCACCGAGCTCGTCCTGCTCATTCCCATCGTCTACGTCAACGACGCATACTTTATCAACGGGTTTAAATCGCTTACGCACGGCGCGCCTACCATGGACGCCCTTATTGCCGTGGGCGCCACTGCTTCCATCGCCTGGTCGCTCTACGCCATGTTCATCATGGCCGACCAGCTAGCCGCGGGCCAGGTCCACGAGGCCATGATGACGGGCATGGACAACCTGTATTTTGAGAGCGCCGGCACAATCCTGTCGCTCGTCACCGTGGGCAAATATCTCGAGACACGCAGCAAATCCAAGACCGGCGGCGCCATCGAGGCGCTCATCGACTTGGCGCCCAAGACCGCGACCGTCGTGGCAGAGGACGGCACCGAAACCACCGTCGATGTCGACGCCATCCTTCCCGGCCAGGTCCTGCGCGTGCGCCCCGGCGAGTCCATCCCCGTCGATGGCGTGGTGCTCGAGGGCAGCTCGGCCGTGGACGAGAGCGCGCTCACCGGCGAGTCCATCCCCGTGGAGAAGACCGCCGGCGACACTGTCAATGCGGCCACGGTCAACCGCACGGGCTCGTTTACCTTCCGCGCCACGCGTGTGGGCGCCGACACGTCGCTCGCCAAGATTATCCAGCTCGTCGAGGACGCCAACGCCACCAAGGCGCCCATCGCCCGCATGGCCGACAAGGTCGCCGGCGTGTTCGTGCCCGTGGTATTCGTGATCTCGGCCGTGACCTTTGTGGTGTGGATGGCACTGACCAGCGACGTGAATGAGGCGCTCACCTCCGCCGTCGCTGTGCTGGTGATCAGCTGCCCGTGCGCGCTGGGCCTGGCCACGCCCGTCGCCATTATGGTCGGCACCGGCAAGGGCGCCGAGATGGGCATTCTGTTTAAGAGCGCCGAGGCGCTGGAGAACCTGCGCAGCGTGGGCACCGTGGTGCTCGATAAGACGGGCACGGTCACCCGCGGCAAGCCTGCCGTGACCGATATCGTGGTAGCCACGCGCGCTGACGGCTCGCCCGCCATGAGCGAAAAGGCGCTGCTCAAGTTGGCCGCCGCGTTGGAGCGCTCGAGCGAGCACCCGCTGGCTGAGGCGATTATGGCCGAGTGCGAGACACGCGGGATCGTCGCGCGCATGGTCGAGGACTTTACTGCCGTGCCCGGGCGAGGCGTTACGGCACGCGAGGGGCAAAACGCCATTGCAGCCGGCAACGTACGCCTGATGGACGAGCTGGGCGTTACCGTGCCCGCGGGTCTTGCCGAACAATTTGCCGCCGAGGGCAAGACGCCGCTATTCTTTGCCAAGAACGGCGAGCTTGCCGGCACCATTGCCGTGGCTGACGAGGTCAAGGAGACGAGCGCCGGGGCCATCGCCGCACTGCGCTCGCTTGGCGTCGACGTGCGCATGCTCACCGGCGACAACCGCGTGACGGCCGAGGCCATCGCCCGCCGCGTGGGACTGAACAGCAAGCAGGTCATCGCCGACGTCCTCCCCGCCGACAAGGAGCGCCACGTGCGCAATCTGCAGGATGCGGGCAGCAAGGTCGCCATGGTGGGCGACGGCATCAACGACTCCCCCGCCCTGGCGCGCGCCGACGTGGGACTTGCCATTGGCACCGGCGCCGACATCGCCAAGGAGGGCGCCGACGTGGTACTCATGCGCAGCGACCTCATGGATGTTGCGCGGGCCATCGAGCTTTCGCGCGCCACGATTCGCAACATCAAGCAGGACCTGTTCTGGGCGCTGTTCTACAACAGTATCGGCATTCCGCTCGCCGCGGGCGTGTTCTTCCCGCTCACCGGCTGGCAACTCTCACCGATGTTTGGCGCCGCGGCCATGAGCCTGTCGAGCGTGTGCGTCGTGACCAACGCGCTGCGCCTGCGAACCTTTAAGCCCAAAGTGGCAAAATAGGCTCACCATTAAGTCCATTTATAACGGGTTTTCCAGGTGCCCGAGATTGACCTGAAAGAGGAGCGACGCGTACTTTGGTACGCGAGCGACGGCTTGAAGGTCAAGGTCGGGTGCCTGGGAAAGCCGACACAACAGAGAGGAATACCCATGCGTTTCACAATTAAGACTTCCGGCCTTATGTGCGGCCACTGCGACGCCACCGTCGAGGCGGCGTTGCTCAACGTGGCCGGCGTGACCGACGCCGACGCCAATCACGAGACTCAGACCGTACAGGTGGAGTGCGCCGACACCGTGACCGCTGAGCAGCTCGCTGCCGCCGTCGAGGGCGCCGGCGAGAAGTTCCACGCCCTGTCCGTGACCGCCGCGTAGCAGCTACCAGAAGCATTCGACCCCATCGACCAGAAACGAGGACCCGCCATGATGGCAGACCACAAATCGGTGACCCGCATGCTCAAGACGGCACGCGGCCAGATCGACGGCATCTTGCGGATGGTCGATGAGGACCGCTATTGCGTCGATATTTCCACACAGCTCATGGCTACACAGGCGCTCCTCGCGCGCATTAACGCCGACGTGCTCAAGGCGCATATCGAGGGCTGCGTGACTTCGGCAATCGAATCGGGCGACGAAGACCTCAAAGCCGCCAAGCTCGCCGAGATCGAACGCGTCGTCGACAAGCTCTCCAAGTAATTGGGGCATTGGGGACAGGTACGTTTGCACCACATTGGTGCAGATGAACTGCGTCCCGAATCTTGGCCTTCTTTATTAGAAGCGAACACTAGGACGCT
>CALJCO010000119.1 GCA_938023905.1 uncultured Collinsella sp.
AAGCGTACTTCGGTACGCGACCGACGATTGAACGTCAGATTGCCGCTTAGGGGCGCTTGCAGCGTCGACCGGTTACGCGGTTTGGTAAAACCGCGTAACACTAAAGCTGACGCAGGCCTTCCTCGAGGCCAGTCTTGCTGTCGGTCTGGGCGTCGCGCATCTTGATAACGCGGGCGGGGACACCGGCCACGACGGCACCGGCGGGGACGTCCTCGACGCATACGGCACCGGCGGCCACGACGGCGCCCTTGCCCACGCGCACGCCCTCCAAGACCACGGCGTTGGCGCCGATCATGACATCGTCCTCGACGATGACGGGCGTGGCACTGGCGGGCTCCACGACGCCTGCCAGTACGGTGCCGGCGCCGATGTGGCAGTTCTTGCCCACGGTGGCGCGGCCGCCCAGCACAGCGCCCATGTCAATCATGGAGCCTTCACCAATGACGGAGCCGATGTTGATGATGGCGCCCATCATGATGACGGCGCGATCGCCGATCTCGACGCGGTCACGGATGATCGCGCCCGGCTCGATGCGGGCGTTGATGCTCTTGAGGTCGAGCATGGGCACGGCGGAGTTGCGGCAGTCGTTCTCTACGTCGTAGTAGTCGATGGAGTTGGCGTTAGCGCCGAGGATTGCCTTGAGCTCATCCCAGTCGCCAAAGACGGTCTTGCCGCGACGGCCGCCGTAGACGTGCGCATCGCCCCAGGCAACCTTCATGCCGGGCTTCTCGCGCACATACAGCTTGACGGGCGTCTTTTTAGGCGCGGTGGCGATGTAATTGATGATCTCCTGGGCATCCATCTCGGCTGCGTTACTCATATGCTGTTTCTCCTTTGCGTGGGTACGGTAGATAGTTGTTTAGGCGAACATGACCTGGTCGAAGGTGTAGAAGCCAGGGTCGTGGACGACGAGCTTTTGAGCGGCGGCCAGAGCGCCGTTGACAAAAATCTGGCGGCTCGTGGCGCGATGGCTAAGCGTGATTTCCTCGTCCTGGCCGAAAAAGCTCACCTCGTGCACGCCGGCGACGGTGCCGCCGCGCAGCGAGTGCATGCCGATTTCCTTGGGATCGCGCGCGCCGCACATGCCCTCGCGGCCATAGACGGGGTGGTAGCCTGCCTCGGGCTCGGCTTCGACAACGGCATCGAGCAGCAGCTTGGCGGTACCGCTGGGGGCGTCGACCTTTTGGTTGTGGTGCGTCTCGACGATCTCGCAGTCAAAGCCGGGCAGTTCGCGCGTGGCCTGTGCCACCAGATGACGCAGGGCCGCGATGCCGATGGAGTAGTTGCCGGAGTGCATGACGCGGGCGCTCTGACCTAGCTCGCGCAGGCGATCCATCTGCTCGGGCGTATAGCCCGTGGTGCCCGAGACCAACGCCGCGCCTGTACGCTCGACATAGGCAACGACGGCATCGAAGGTCACGACATTCGAGAAGTCGATGATGACGTCGGCTGCCGGGGCGCTTTCGAGCTCAGACAGGTCAAAACCGATCTGGGCCACAATGTCGAAAACGGGCTGTCCGGCGGTATCGACAATACCCTCGGCAGTGGTGCGGATGAGCGAGCCCATGCGACCCGTTCCCATAATGACGGTCTTAATCAAGCAGACCAGCTCCCTTCAGAGCATCGGTAAGTGCGGCACGCGTATCGTCGGCCATGGGGCACAGCGGCATGCGGTAGTTTGCCTCGATCATACCCATCTGGGCGAGCGCTTCTTTAACGGGGATGGGGTTGACCTCGCTAAAGAGGGCGTTGATGAGCGGCTGGCCGGCAATCTGGATATCGCGGGCGCGCGCTACGTCACCGTCCAGATAGGCGCGGCACATGTCGTGCACGAGCTGCGGCTGTACGTCGGCCCACACGCTGATGGCACCCGAAGCGCCCAGGCTCATGAGCGGCACGGTGAGTGCATCCTCGCCCGAGTACATGCGGAAGTCATCGGACAGCAGGTGGGCGATCTTGGCCGCGTAGGCGACGTTGCCCGAGGCCTCCTTGATGCCCATGATGTTGGGGTGCGCAGCCAAGCGCTCTACGTTGCGCTCGCTGATGCCGCAGCCGCAGCGGCCGGGGATGTTGTACAGGATGCAGGGGATGTCCACCGCGTCGGCAACGGTCTTAAAGTGCTGATAGATGCCCTCTTCGTTGGACTTGTTGTAGTAGGGGGTGATGAGCAGCAGACCGTCGGCGCCCAGGCCCTGGTAGGTGAGCGACTTGGTGAGCATGGTCTGCGTGGAGTTGGAGCCCGAGCCGGCGATGACGGGGACGCGGCCCGCGACCTGCTTGACCACTGCGGCAACGACGGAGTTGTCCTCGTCGTCGGTCATCGTGGCGCTCTCGCCGGTGGTGCCCAGAGTGAGGATGGCGTCGGTACCATTTTGCAGATGGAAATCGATAAGGCGCTCGAGCGCATCGAAGTCGACACTGCCGTCTTTTTTAAACGGCGTCACAAGGGCGACGATTGAGCCCTCGAGATTGCGGATGTCCATGTTCTTCTCCTTCGCTTCCGCGATTTGGATGCGCTTGTTCCATTGGGCGGCGACCGCCAGGCGCTCGTCCTGGGCACGATGGCGGGCAGTATCGGCGCGCGACTTGGCCAGTAGCTCTCGGCCGCTCGGCAGCACGTCGAGCGTGGCAAAGTAATCGCCCGGGCGCTCAGCACGGCGGATAAGGTCGGCCGAGCCATCGGGGCGCAGCAGCACCTCTGCGGAGCGCAGCCGTCCGTTGTAGTTGTAGCCCATGGAGTAGCCATGCGCGCCGGTATCGTGGATCACGAGCAGGTCGCCCATGTCGATATGCGGCAGCTCGCGGTCGATGGCGAACTTATCGTTGTTCTCGCACAGATTGCCCGTGATGTCGTAGGTGTCCGTAACGGGCGCTGCAGCCTTGTCGGCGCCACCCGGCTGCCCCATCACCGTAATGTGGTGGTAGGCACCATACATAGCTGGACGAATGAGGTCGACGGCGCTTGCGTCCACGCCGATATAGTCCTTGTAGATCTGCTTCTCGTGGATGGCCTTGGTGACCAGGCAGCCGTAGGGCCCCATCATAAAGCGGCCCATCTCGGTGCAGATAGCCACGTCGCCCATGCCGGCGGGAACCAGGATCTCGTCGTAGGCCGCGTGCACTCCCTCGCCGATGGCGTGGATGTCGTTGGCCTGCTGCTCGGGCAGGTAGGGGATGCCGACGCCGCCGGATAGATTGATGAAGGCGACGTGTGCGCCGGTCTCGCGCTCCAGGCGCACTGCAAGCTCAAAGAGGATGCGCGCAAGCTTGGGGTAGTAGTCGTTGGTGACGGTGTTGCTGGCAAGGAATGCGTGGATGCCAAAGTCCTCAGCGCCCTTGGCCTTGAGCATGCGGAAGGCCTCGAAGAGCTGCTCGGTGGTCATGCCATATTTGGAGTCGCCCGGGTTGTCCATGATGCCGTTGGAGAGCTGGAACAGGCCGCCCGGATTAAAGCGGCAGCTGACCGTCTTGGGAATGGGCCCTGCGACGCGCTCAAAGAACTCGATGTGGCTGATGTCGTCAAAGTTGACGATGGCGCCCAGCTTGTCGGCGAGCTCAAAGTCGGCAGCTGGCGTGTCGTTAGACGAGAACATGATGTCGTGTCCCGTGATGCCCAGCGAGCGGGCAATCATGAGCTCGGTATAGCTCGAGCAATCGCAGCCGCAGCCGTATTCGTTGAGAATGGAGATGAGCGCCGGGTTGGGGTTGGCCTTGACGGCAAAGTATTCCTTAAAGCCCGGGTTCCATGCAAAGGCGTCGCGCACTTCTTGCATGTTGCGGCGGATGCCCGCCTCGTCGTATAGATGAAACGGCGTGGGGAACTGCTCGACGATATGCTCGAGTGTCTCCTTGTCCACAAACGGCTGTTTGGCCGCATATGCCTCGTTGGGGGTCAATGCCATGTCCCGTAAACCTCGCTATCCAGACGGCGCCATCTGCGCATCGAATCCGCATAACGTGGACCCAATGTCCGGATAGCGCTCCCGCATTGCTGCAGACAGTCCTGCGGGTGTTTCCCGCAGGCCCACCAGGCTGTTCGTGCCCGAAAAGCCCAGTTCGGCGGGTTTCGCCTCCCCGCAGGGTCAAAGTCTGCCGACTCGCCCGCGGCTCTTCGTGCCCGCGCCTCTATCAAGTGGTAACGACCCTACCACGTTGCACTTTACCAAACAAGAGTATTCGTATATAACGTTTAAAAAATGCAGGGATATGCTAGAAACAAGGGTGCCACAATCCTGCGTCACAATATTGTGTGAATGGATATGCCCCCCATGAAAGGAACCTTTATGACCGAGCTCCAAGAACTTCGTCGCTATCGGCGCGACCTGCATCGCATTCCGGAGCTCGACTTCGATCTTCCGCAAACCATTGCCTATATCGAGGGCGTGCTCGCTCCGCTCGCCTGCGAGGTGACCCATCCGTGCCCCAGCTGCGTCTGCGCTTTCTTCGATGCCGGCACGGGCGCCGCGCATGCCACGGCGATTCGCGCCGACATGGACGCCCTGCCCATCGCGGAGGCAACGGGGGCAGCGTTCGCTTCGACCCATCCCGGCAAGATGCATGCTTGCGGGCACGATGGACACATGGCCATGGCGCTTTCGGCGGCAACCTTTGTCGACCGTACGATCCGTGAGCAGCCGGGCGCCATTAAGCGCAATGTGCTCTTTGTGTTTCAGCCGGCCGAGGAGACGACTGGTGGTGCCAAGACGGTGTGCGAGAGCGGCGTGTTCGAGCGCTACGGGGTGGATCGCATCTTCGGCTTCCACGTGTGGCCCGATCTGCCCGCCGGCACGTTGGCGAGCTGCTCCGGTCCGTTGCTGGCGCGTTCGAGTGAGACACACATTCATATCCATGGCACGAGCATCCATATCGCTAAGACTTATGGTGTGCCGGTTGAGGAGTCACACGATGCCGCGTTGGCGGCAGCGAAGTTTTTGGTTACCGAGCGCGAGCTGATGGACGAACTGGGCACCGACGAGCCCTGTATCGGCAAGTTTGGCCTGCTGCAGGCCGGTACCGTCTGCAACGCGGTGGCGGGGGAGGCCCATGTGGCCGGCAGCTTGCGTGTGTTTACGGACGGCATGTTCGACCGTGCACGCGAGGGTGTGCGCCGCGTGCTTGATGAGGCATGCACTGCAACGGGCTGCACGTACGATCTCGACTTTGCCCAGGGCTATCCGCCGGTCGACAACGATCCCGAGTTGTTTGATCGAATCGCGCCTGCTCTGCCCGAGTTACAGCTCGTGGACGAGCCGCTGCTGATTGCCGAGGATTTCGCGTTCTATCAACGCCATCTGCCGGGCGTATTTTTCCTGCTGGGCACGGGTATGCCAGAGGACCAAGACAACCCGAGTGATTCGGATGGCTGCCCCGCCTATGCCACAAGCGCTCTGCATACCGATAGTATGCTCTTCGACGAGGAAATCCTACTCAAAGGCCTCGATGTCTACAAACGATTGCTTTTGCTTGACTAAGGCGTGAAGGACTATTTGTTCTAGAAAATACGAACAAACGTACGATATAATAGAGATGTAAGTCTATAGAAACGTTTGACGTTACTAACGTAAGGCGATACTATGATTGCATCGTATAAAGATGAGGATACCGAACGCTTTGCCATGGGTGTGCGGGTCAGGAAGTTCGTGCCCTTTGAGCGTGTTGCGTTGAGGAAGATTCGCCAACTGCAGGTTTGTGCTTCGCTTGATGATCTTCGCGTTCCACCGGGCAACCGCCTGGAAGCTTTGAAGGGCGATCGTGCCGGGCAATATAGCATCCGTGTTAACGAGCGCTATCGGGTCTGTTTTGAGTGGAGACAGGAGATGGCTTGGAATGTCGAAATCGTCGATTATCACAAGTGATGAGACCTCGGCCGATTTGCTGTCGCCAGTGACTCCTGGTGAGCTTCTCAAAGAGGAGTTTCTTGTTCCCATGGGCATTTCTCAATATCGCCTTGCGAAAGAGACCGGGATTCCGGCTCAGCGTATCGGGCAGATTGTCTTGGGAAAACGTCGCGTGACGGCCGACACCGACCTCCGTCTTTGCCGTTATTTTGGCCTGACGGATGGTTATTGGCTGCGCGCTCAGATGGCGTTTGACCTTGAGGCCGAGAAAAGGCGGATCGAACCGGAACTCGATAAGATCGTTCCTGTTCAGCAGGCCATCGCACTGTAGTGCTCAGAGATGATGGGGGTGGCGCGGCGATGAAGCGACGCCGACAGTCTGC
Source organism: uncultured Collinsella sp. (assembly GCA_938023905.1). GTDB lineage: Bacteria > Actinomycetota > Coriobacteriia > Coriobacteriales > Coriobacteriaceae > Collinsella. The sequence continues at coordinate 6,221 of CALJCO010000119.1, forward strand.
CGTATATAGTCCGGGTGGATGCGGGTGCGGTTTGCTGCTGCTTCCGGTCATCGCTGTGAGCATTGGCGTGATGTTTGCGCTTGCTGGGCTTGCCGCGGCGGCGCTCGTGCTGTTTATCACTGCCATCGGCGTGACGATTTGGCTCTGCCGCAATCGCGGGCAACGCCGTGCCGACGGTAAAACCAATGTCGGCTGGGTCGTCTTTCTGATCATTGCGTACCTGCTGAGTGTCAGCTACCTTGTTTTCTTTGTCCTGTTGATGATCAGTGCTTTTACCGGGGAATCCGTCACGGTGGGTTGATCACTGCTGGCAGACGGTCGCGCAAAGTGCGTTTGCTCGGCGTTTGGATAACTGCATTGGCCGTTTACCGCAACCTTAGCTCTCAGCTAATGAATTCAAGTTCAATCCTTCCTACGATGTGCTGTGTGCCGGCACGGTAGCCGGATCGTAGGAAGGATGAATAATGGCAAAAGAGGGAAAGAAGCCGATCGGCAAGATTGTCCTAGGCATCATCGTGGTGCTGGTTATTGTCGGTGCCGTGGGCTCTATGGGCGGCAACTCAACCGATTCGTCTGCGAGCGATTCGGCAAAACCTGCCGAGACGGCACAGCAGGCTGAGGAGCAAAAAGAACCGCAAGAACCGTATACCATTGCTGACGAGGCTGAAGACACTTCCAATCAGTTTACCTATAAGATCACGGGCACGCTGACCAATAACACGGACAAGGAAAAGAGCTACATTCAGATTGAATATGTTCTGTATGATGCCGATGGCAACCAGGTTGGAACGGCTCTTGCAAACACCAATCATCTGAAGGCGGGCGGCTCCTGGAAGTTCGAGGCGCTGGGTACGGTGTCTCCCGACCAGGTTGCTAGCTGGGAGCGTTCGGACGTAAGCGGTTTCTAGCATGTTGCATGCACTGGGGGAGGTGAGGTCGTATGCCCGATAAAAAGCTGACTGACGAGTTACTCAATGAGCTTCTCGACGCGCCAAACATCGATGGCTATATCAAGGAGCACGACTTTGCCACCCCGTCGCTTTCGGACTACCTGAAGCAACTGCTGCAGGAAAAGGGCTTGGAGCGCTCGCGCGTGGTTCGTATGGCCGATCTCAATGAGACCTTTGGCTATCAGATCTTTACCGGTGCGCGTCATCCGAGCCGCAATAAGGTGCTGCAGATTGCCTTTGCGATGGCGCTGACGCTCAAAGAGACTAACCGTGCGCTGACGGCTGCCGGGGTAAGCGTCCTTAACTGCAAGGACCGTCGCGATGCGATCATCATCTTCTGTATCGATCGCGGGTGCAGCCTCCAAAAGGTCAACGAGGAGCTGTATCGCTTTGGCGAGGAGACGGTGAGTTAGCGGCTGATATCTGAGCCGGCGGAGCTGCCGAACAACGATGCAAACGAACGGGGCGCGGATGCCATGGGGTGTCTGCGCCCTGCGCTATGATGGAGGCTATGGATAATCAGACCCCAACATATTACGATGATGAGCTGACCGCAGCGCTTGCCGAGCACCTGGCGTCGCTCGATCGTGACGACAGCTATCGCGTGGAGCGTGTACTTAAGCGCTCGTCCGTTGAAACAACCGAGCTTGTGTACTTTGAAGGAACCGGCGGTGGTTCGCTCGGCCCCTTTGTCCGTAAACGCATCGATGCTTCGGCTCAAATCGGCGGGGCATACGAGCGTCTGTTTGCCGCTCAGCGGGCAGGCAGGCGTTTTGAGCACCTGCCCAGAATCGTCGATTGTCGTCGTGTGGGCGACGAGCTCAACGTGGTTATGGAATACATCGAAGGGGAGACGCTCGGGGCGCTGGTGTACCGTCTGGGAGCCACCCCCGATTATGCGCGTGAATTGTATCCTTCCCTATGCGATGCCGTGGGCGAGCTCCACACCGGTTTTGCAATAGCGGGGGAGACGTCGGCGCCGGTGATCCATCGCGACCTCAAGCCGTCGAATATCATCGTGACGGGTGCGAGCCGTACGCTCGATGAGGGCCTGACGTTTTCATCGCTGGTGATTATCGACTTGGGGATCGCGCGCGTATGGCGCGATGGCGCCGATGCCGACACCGTCAAGTTTGGCACGCGACCCTATGCCCCGCCCGAGCAGTATGGGTTTGGGCAGACGAGTGTGCGCAGCGACGTCTACGCACTTGGCGCCCTGTTGTTCTTCTGCTTGACGGGAGTCGACCCTAAACCGGGGCTCGACATGCGCGAGCAATGCGAGGCGCGTGGCATTCCCACTCCACTTGCCGATGTCATCTGCATGTCGATGGCGCTCGACCCGGCCAAGCGTTTTGCGAGTGCGGAGGCATTGGGACGGGCTACGCGCGCGGCATACGATCTGAGTCGCCCCGTGCGGCCTCCTGCGCCTGCGCCTGTCCGTACTCCGGCCTCGGAGACGGTGTTGACGCCCCAAGGGCTCCAGAACCCCGCAGGGCATCCTAGGCCTGCCGCCTCCGCTGCATGCGGTTTGTTCTCTCGCGTTCCGGAGTCTCTCGGGCGCATTTGGAATACGCTCGTCTGCTTCTCGCTGCTTGTGTTCTTTGCCGGAAGTCACTTTGCCGTCTTTCACCCCACCGGAGCAAACCAAAGCTACCCGACGTGGCTTCTCATAATCGAGTATTTTTTCTTTGTCGATGGCTTTATGGTGCTTATGCATTTTGCGCTGCTCGATAAGCGCCGTCTTCGTCGGCGATTCGCACTGCTCGACAGCTATCGCGGCAAGAAGCTCGCGAAACTCTGGCTCAAGGCATTGGGTGTGCTGCTCCTATGCATGATCGTCATAGTCGCGGTTGCCAATGCGACCGGCGTCGTCGATACCTACGCTACCTAAAAGAAAAGGGCCCCATTGGGGCCCTTTGCAGTTGCACTTAGATGCGGTTCATCTGAGCGGCGACTTTGTTGTACCAGTCCTGCCACGTGGGCGGGCAGTACTTTTTGGCAGCTGCCGGGGTAAGGGTGGAGCCGTAGTTGGCGCCCAGATAGGCAACGTGAGCGGAGATGCCCTCGCTCCAGCTGCCAAAGCTGCGCCAACCGCCGCCACGGGCGCTCCAGCCCCAGGCGTTGTAAGAATTGGCGCAATAAGCACCCTTGGTGCTCTCGATACAGGCGATGGCGGGGGACCAACGGGGGTCGACACCGGTATTCCAGGCGGCGACGGCAAAGTTATAGCCCTGGCCTGCCATGGGGGAGCCGGCAAGATAATTGTCGATGCGGCTCGTCCACTCATTAATGAACGAATCGTAATCGGAGCTACCGGTATTGGAGTTGTTCACCGTGGTGTCGATGGTGGTGTTGGTGTTGGTGGCCTGGCTGCTGGAATTGCCGCCGCTTACGCCCTCGCCCGAGAGCTTCTCGGCGGCAGCGGCCTTATCGGCCTCAAGCTTGGCAAGCTCGGCGGCATTTTCCTGCTCGGCTTTTGCCTGTGCCTCGCTGCGGAGCTGCTGGGCCTGCGCCAGCGCATCCTCGGCGTTTTTCTGCTCTGCCTCAAGCTGTGACTTGGCCTGCTGGAGCTCGGCCTTGTTCTGCTCGAGTTCGGTTTGCATATTATTGAGCTCTTCGATCTCGTCGACGCTCGAGCTCGTGATCTGGTTGGTGTATTTGCAGGTCGTGATGAACTCACCCAGGCTCTGCGCATTGACCAGGAAGCTCACGATGGGATTGGTGCCTTTCTGATACTTGTACAGATCGCGCATGGCGGAGCTTGCCTTGGCCTGCTGCTCGGGAAGTTTAGCCTCGATTTCCTCGATGCTTGCCTCATTGGAGTCAATCTGCTTTTGCAGGTCATCGAGTTTGGTGCGGGCGTCGTTGTAGGCGCTCGTGGCGGCTTCGATCTTCTGCTGGGCTGCGGAAAGCTGGTCCTGCGTTGCCTGCGAGGCGGCATACGCCGCAACGGGGGAGAGCATCGGCGTGGCCGTCAGCGCAACGGCGAGCGCGGCGCTCGTGATGATACGAGCCGGCTTCGACGCAATGAGCGCTGCGGTGCGATGATTCGAATGCTGCATCCAGTCCCTCTGCAATCAATCGTAGGTTATGGTTCGAACGGTATTCTACTACTGCTTTCGACCTCAACTTGAACCTTAAAGGTTCCAAAGGGTCAAGTTGAACTTGAGGCTTTGGCTTTGACCTGCAGTTATGATGAATTGTTGAGAAACCATAGAGTTCAACTTTAACGTTACGGAACCCTGTCGAGAGGGTTTTTGTTTATCATAAGTCGCCTCATGTGGGGTTTTGCAACTACAGGGTCCCATCGCGGTGAGTGCGGCTTTATGCTGGACGATCACGTCGATTGCCATAGATACGGTGGAGCTTTGGGCGCCGGCGGCTTGGCACGCTAGAATAAATCAGTTGCGCAAAGACCGCCCGTTGTGTGGGCAGTTCATGATAGGAAGTTTCCATGGCATTGCAGTTTACAGAGCGCGAGTTCATTCCCGTGCTGCTCGGAGGCGACATCAACGCCTATTCGGTGGCGCGCGCCTTCTACGAAGAGTACCAGGTCAAGAGTCTGGTCTTTGGCAAGTACCAGACGGGTCCCGCTTACCGCAGCCAGATTATCGACTACACGCCCAACGTGGATATCGACACCATGCCCGTGATGCTCAAAACCGTCAACGGCATTGCCCAAGCGCATGCCGACAAGACGATTGTCCTTGTGGGCTGTGGCGATAACTATGTTGCCCTCGTGGCTCAGGCCAAGGATGCCCATGAGCTGGCGGATAACATCGTCGCGCCTTACGCTCCCTACAGCATGCTTGAGCAGTGTCAGAAGAAGGAGATCTTCTACGAGCTGTGCGAGAAGCACGGCGTGCCCTATCCGCATACCTTTACCTTCACCATGGCGATGCTGAATGCCCAAGGCGAGGCACCTGCCGAAGTGCTCGACCAGATCGATTTTCCTTACCCGATGATCCTGAAGCCTTCCGACGGCATCATGTGGTGGCAGCACGAGTTCGAGGGCCAGAAAAAGGCCTATGAGATTGCCGACCGTGCCGAGCTGGAACAGGTCATTCGCGACTCGTATGCCAGCGGCTACACCGACGACCTGATCTTGCAGGATCGCGTGCCCGGCAACGACGAGTATATGCGCGTGCTCACCAGCTATTCCGACCGCAACGGCAAGGTCCGCATGATGTGCCTGGGCCACGTGCTGCTCGAGGAGCATCAGCCTCACGGTGTCGGCAACCACGCCTGTATCATCACCGAGCCCAATGACGAGCTCATGGGCGGCGTGCGCAAGTTGCTCGAGGACCTTCACTTTGTGGGTTATTCCAACTTTGACGTTAAGTACGACGAGCGCGACGGCTCGTTTAAGTTCTTCGATTTCAACACGCGCCAAGGTCGCAGCAACTACTACGTCACTAACAGCGGCTTTAACGTTGCCAAGTATGTGGTGGACGAGTATGTGTTCAACCGCCCGTTTGAGCCGGAGTTTGTGACGGCGCAGGACGAGGCGCTGTGGATGGTCGTTCCCATGGGCGTCGTCGACAAGTACGTCAAGGATCCCGAGCTGCGCGCTAAGGTGCATCGCCTGGACAAGGAAGGCAAGGGCGCCGACCCTTCGTTTATGAAGGGCGACTTTGTCTTTAACCGCTGGCTGCGCATGTGGCACACCAAGCTGCGCCACTTTAAGCTGTTCAAGACGTATTACAAGTAGATGAGTGCGGCGCCCGTCCGGTTTACATCGGGCGGGCGCGGGTATGATACGCGCAATTGCGCAAGCGTCACCAAGGAGGCGGCGATGGAAAAGCTGGGAGTTATCGGCGGCATGGGCGCCGAGGCCACGTCGTATTACTACGACCAGGTGGTGCGTCATACGGTTGCTGCCTGCGATCAGGAACATATCGACATGGTGGTGCTCTCCAAGTCGACCATGCCCGACCGCACGCTTGCCATTAAGACCGGCGAGCATGCCAAGCTGCTGGCGACCATGAAAGAGTGTGCCCAGGCACTCGAGTCGCTGGGCTGTGCGCACATTGCCATTCCCTGCAACACGTCACACTACTTCTACGACCAGATCCAGTCGTTTACGAAGGTGCCGATTATCCACATGCCGCGTGAGTCGGTGCGCTATGCCCTTACGGGTGCGGTGATGGGGGAGTGCGAGTTCGACCCCAACCTGAGTATGCCGGCCGAGCCGGTGCGCAAGATTGGCATCATGGGCACCGACGGAACCGTGGGCGCGGGCGTCTACGGCCGCGAATGCGAGGCCGCGGGTGTTGAGGTTGTCTATCCCAGCGAGAAACGTCAGAACGATGTGATGTCGCTTATCTACGATGATGTGAAGGCCGGACGTGAGCCCGATATGGATAAGTTCGACCGCGTGATGTGGGAGTTCGCCCGTAGCGGCTGCGACCGTGTCATTCTGGCCTGCACCGAGCTATCGGTGCTGCAGAAGTATCGAGAGATGCCCGAGATCACCCTCGATGCCATGGATGTCCTGGTGCGCGAATCCATCATCCGCAGCGGCGCCCCCTACCGCCTCTAGCTTCCGACCTGTCAAAAAGGGACAGGTTAATTTTGGTAGGTTTTATCTGGTGAAACAGTAAAGGCCTCGGCTCGTTTGGTGCGAGCCGAGGCCTTTTGCGTTGGGCGGTTGCTGCCGGTGGCGAACTAGAACAGGAAGCCGATGGCGATGAGGGCGATGCTGACGATGAGCACGGCGATGTCCAGGCCCTTGATGGGGTAGCGCTTGTACGAGCTGGCGCGTGTACGCAGATAGAAGCCGCGCTGTTCTGCCGCCAAGGCTGTGGCATCGGTCTTGCCCACGCTCGAGATGAGCAGTGGCACGCACAGTGGCAGCATGAGCTTAAGCTTCTTGATGGGGTTCTTGGTGTCGTACTCGACGCCGCGTGCGGTCTGCGCTTCCATGATGGCGTTCATCTCCTGACCAAACACCGGCACAAAGCGCAGCGCCGTGGTAAAGGTGAAGGCATAGCGATACGGCACGTGCAGCACCTCGACGCAGGCGTTGGCGAGGTCGTTGAGCTTGGTCACCATAAGCATGAGGATGAGTGGCAGCGCCACGCCCAACAGGCGTAGGCAGGCCTTCGATCCGGTAATGAGGCCCGTGTCGGTGATAAAGCCCCACACTATGTTGCCGTCGCGCATAAAGGCCAGCTGAAGCACCAGCATGATAAGTGCGAGCGGAATCAGCAGCTTGAGTAGCGAGAGCAGACGGTCGACGACACCGGCATAGGCGCCCAGTGCGAGGGTGAGTGCCAAAAAGCCCAACAGCGCCACGTAGGTGTCGGACAGGAAGATGCCGATGATGATGGCGGCGGCAAGGCCCAGTTTGACGACCGGGTTCAAGCGGTGCAGCAGTGTGTCGCCCGGCATATAGTCGATGACGTTAACCACGGTGGACCATCTCCTCGGTAATGCGAACGATATCGGTGACCTCGCTCACCTGTGCAAAGACGGGAGAGACGGAGGATGCCAGACGATGAGAAAGCTCTATGACCTGAGGTGGCTCAACGTAGGCTTGCTGCATGAGCTCGATGTTCGAGAATAGCTCGTGCGTGCGGCCGCGGTCGAGGATACGACCGTCGGCCATTACTACGATACGCTCGGCAAAGTCGGAAACGACTTCCATGTCGTGACAGACCATAATCACGGCGCAGCCGCGCTCGGCCATGGTGCGCACCGTTTCCATGACGGTCATGCACTCGCGGTAATCAAGGCCGCTCGTGGGCTCGTCGAGCACGACGATCTTGGGCTCAACAACTACGACGGAGGCAAGCGCCACCATTTGTCGCTGGCCGCGCGAAAGCGAGAAAGGTGCCTCATCGGCAGGCAGGCCAAAGCGGTCGATAACGAGTCGAGCGCGACGCAGAGCCTCGGCACGGTCGATGCCGGCAAGCTCCAGGCCAAAAGCGACCTCGTCGAGTACGGTATCCTTGCAGATCTGGCGGTCGGGGTTTTGGAAGAGGGTTGCGACTTCGCGGGCGATGCGGCTCGTGGGAACGGCTGCGGTGTCCAGCCCCGTAACGCGCACGCTGCCCGAGGCGGGCTTAAGCAGGCCTGTGAGCAGCTTGGTGAGCGTGGTCTTGCCGGCACCGTTCTGGCCGACGATGCCCACGAGCTCGCCGGGATAGAGGGTCAGGTTGAGGTCGTGTACGGCGGCGCCGCCATTGGGATAGGCAAACTCAACGTGATCGAAGGTGAGCACGGGCTCGGCGTCCTTGGCGTGCGGGCGCAACGACGGTGCATGCGGGGAGCCGGCGGGCGCCTGGGCTTCGCTGGCCGCGTGTGCGGGGTCGACAATGCCCGAAATCAGGCGCTCGGCCTCATCGACATCCAAGCAAGGGGTACCGCTTACCAGGCCATCGGCCTCGAGGCTATTGAAGATACGCGTGACGCGAGGGCAGTCGACGCCGATGGCACGGAGCTCGTCGGTATGCGCGAAGACCTCGTGTGGCTCGCCCTGCAGCGCGATTTCGCCACGGTTGAGCACGAGCACGCGGTTGCAGTACTCCGAGAGTAGGGCGACCTTTTGCTCAACGACGACGATGGTGATTCCAAGCGCGCGGTTTGCCTCACGCAGCGTCTCGAAGACCAACGTGGAGCTGGCGGGGTCGAGTGCCGCGGTGGGCTCGTCGAGAACCAAGACGCGCGGACGCATGGCGAGGATGGCAGCGATGGCCACCTTTTGCTTCTGTCCGCCCGAGAGGGTGGCGATCTCGCGGTCACGCAGGTCGCTGATGCCGACGGTCTCGAGCGTTTCACTCACGCGCCGCTCGATCTGGTCGTGGGGAACGCCAAAGTTCTCGAGGCCAAAGAGCATCTCGTCCTCGACGACCGAGGCGACCATCTGCGTGTCGATATCCTGCAGCACGCTGCCGACGATTTGCGACACGTCGGTCAACGAGACCTCGCAGGTGTCGTGGCCGTCAACCATGACGGACCCAAAGAACGTGCCGGTGTAGTGGTGGGGCACGGCGCCCGACAGGCAGGCGGCAAGCGTGGACTTGCCGGCGCCCGAGGGCCCGATAATGCCGATGAAATCTCCCTTGTTCACGCTGAGTGAGATGTGGCTGAGCGCCTGCTCGGTCTGCGTGCCATAGGAGAACGAGACATCGTCGACGTTGATGATCGTTTCCATGGATACCTTTCATAGTCATCGGGGACGTTCTTTAATGACTAGTCGTTTAAGAACGTCCCCAAGAGCTAGTTGTTTGGGACAGTCTTTGATGACGGGGCCGTAGAGTTGCGGCCCCGTCCATCATATCAGGCTATTTGTTGAGCACCTTGCGGAGGGGGAAGAAGAGGGCCTGGACCACGACGGCGTTGAAGACGGCAGTGCCGAGCACGATGGGCACCTTGGCGAGCGCCGTGGGCAACGCGGCACCCATGATGACGGTGCCCAGGGCTGCGAAGAGGGCACCCGAGATCAGGGTGGTGAGCAGACCGGCGATGAAGGGGTTGACCTTGCTGCCACCGATGTTTGACTTGACGAGCGCTGCCATCGTCAGCGCGCCGGCAAGCTCGGTGACAAAGTTGAGGCCAGGGATTGATGTGGTGATCTGGATAACGGCGGCCGACAGGATGCCAAAGATGGCGGCCTGGGCAAAGCTCGCCTGCGTGAGCGCAATGGCTAGGGCATAGGCGGCAATGATGAACTGCGGCTTAATGCCCGTGACGGCCAGGGCATTGCCGACGGTCATGTTGAGGATAAAGCCGGCGGCAAGGAGGATGGCGAGCAGGACGAGCGAGGTGATATCGAGGATGCCCTTGTTTGAGGTGGCGTTGGCTGAGATGGTGCGGGCTTGGGTGCTGGCGGTCATGATGAGTTCCTTTCGGAGGGAGTTTTGATATAGCAGTGCCTATGCCTTCAGATGAAGGTAGTCATTGGGAACGCTCTTGAATGACTTGTCGTTTTTGAATAATGGAGCACAGAGACGACTTTACGAGGGCCCCAGGTTGGCGCGAAAAAGGAGCGAAGCGTACTTGGGTACGCGAGCGACGAATGAACGCCAAGATGGGGTGGCTCGTAAAGCCGAGCGGGTTAGTTGAGCTTCAGGGCCTTCTGGATGGGCAGGTAGAGGGCACCGACCAGAATGGCGTTAAAGACGGCGGTCATGGCGACGACGGGCAGCATGGCGGCGGCGAGCTCGCCTACCACGCCGAGCATGGCCATCTTGATGACCATGAAGATGACACCTGAGACAAAGGTGGTCAGGAAGGTTGCGACAATGGCGATGGCGGGCTTGACCTGACCGTTCTTGCCGGCGGCGTTGACGATGCCGGCCATGAGCATGGCGGCGATGCCCTCGGCGGCAAAATCGACGAACGGCGAAGTAGTGGTGATCTGGATCACGGCAGCCGAGATGAGGCCAATGACGAGCGCCTGGCCGATGTTGGGGCGAACGACCAGGATGGTGAGGCAAAAGGCCGAGATGATGAACTCGGGGCTGATCATGCCGCCCGAGATGCCTGAGATGGCCTTGCCGACGGTGAAGTTGAGGATGAAGCCGGCGGCGAGCAGGATGGCGAGCAGGACGAGGGCGCGGACATCGAGTTTGCCGCGGTCGGCGGTCTGGACGGTGCGGGGCTGGGTGGTGGTGTTCTGAGACATGGTGAAAATCCTTTCGGAAGGGGAGTGCAAGAGAAAAGCGGAGGCGCGTGATGCGAATGTGATCGGGCTCGAGATAGAAAAAGGCCCCCGGTCGAAACCGGAGGCCTTCCAATCACCTAGAGCGCAAAAACAGGCGTGAGGGACTCACTGTCGACCGATCGTATTCGCATCACGCCACCACCAGTTGTTGAGAGACTTCATCGTGTTCTTCATGTCGGTGGCTCCTTTCGTGATGCCATGGCGCGGTCGCACCTAGTTGCTGTTGCGTTGCACTATAGCATAGCAAAGTGTTTGCGGGGAAATCTTTTTTGAAAAGATTTCAGGCGGGTTTCCCGTCGGTCAAAAAGGCGGGTTAAGTGGGCGAGGCCGCCATTGCTGCCTTGCCCACTCAGCTAGGACGTTACTCCTTATTGCGACGGTAGAGGAAGTAACCGCCCGCGGAGATGACGACAACGCCAGCGATGGCGAATGCAGCCACCATGCGGCCATCAAAACGATCACCGGTGGTGGGCAGGCCGCCCTTGGTGTTCGTCTTGTTGGTGGTTACCGTGGTCGTGGTGTCCGACTTGCCAGGCTTCTCGGGCTTGGTGGTGGGCTGCTCGGGCTTAGCGGGCTGCTCGGGGGTACCGGGCTGCTCAGGAGTACCAGGCTGCTCGGGGGTGCCAGGCTGATCCGGGGTTACCGGGTCGGTGGCAAGAGCGTCCTTGGCGTAGGTGATGGACACCTTGAGGCCGTTGGTCTCGGTGTTCAGGTCGCTCGGGGTGAAGGGCTGGTCGAAGTTTTCGGCCTTCTGATAGGCGCGCATCTCCTGGAGCAGGGCCTTGCACTTGACGTAGGTGTTCTCGGTAGCAGCCTTGCCGGCCTTGTTGGCCAGGGCAGTGCGGCCCTCGGTGGTCGTCTCGGCCAGCATGGCGGCGTCAACTTCCTTGTTCTGCTCGATGAGCTCGTTCTGGAGCGCATCGAGGTAGGCACGGACGCTGATACCAAGGGTGTCAGGGTTCTCAAAGCAGAGCGAGCTGATGTCCATGAGGACGTAGTTGATGGAGTTCTCGGGTTCTTCGTTGTTCACGATGTCCGTCTCTTTGCAGTGATCGTAGGAGACGGTCTGGTCGCTGAAATACGGGCTAACCTCGGTGAGCAGTGCAGAGTAGAAGGGGATGGCGACGGAGTACGCGGCGCGGGAGAGCATTTCCCACTGGATGGTTGCGATCTCGGGATCGAGGCCATCGCGAATCTGGAAGAGGTTGATCTCGCTGTTGCTTTCGGTGCCGATGGCGTAGGCGCCGTCGGTGTTGGCGTTGAGGCCGGGGGCCTTCTCGCCGCGGGTGCCAAACGCGCGGATCATCTCAAAGGTGTTCCAGTTGGACTTGCCGGGCTGGAAGAACAGCGGCTGCGCCTTGCGAACCAGGGCGCCGGTCGTGGCGCGGGGATTCTCGCTCGTGTCGTTGACGATGTCGTAGTCGGTGCCTTCGGCAAGAGGGGCGTCGAAGTAGGCGCGGCCCTGGACATAGCGTGTCCAAGAATGCATGGACTTTTCGCTTATTACCTCTCCGTAGGTCTGGGCAACGTCGAACTGGCCGTCATCGAAATACTTGGCGAAGTTCTTTTCCTCGGGCATGGTCTGAATGCCCGCAGAGTGGAGGCAGTTCTCGGTGTCGTCGAGGTTGACCCCGTAGTTGAGGTTGCCGATGTTGGGGTTGAGCGAGGCGATATCGTCGGTGAGCTTCATGGCGATCCACTGATGGCCGGAAAGGGCGGCGAACAGCCAGGTCTCATTAACGTCGGCGATCATCAGTTGGTCGTTGCCACAGGTGCCCTGCTCGTCGATGATTTTGCCTAGGAGCTCGACACCCTCACGTGCTGTGGCGCTTTCGCCCAAGATGACGCTGCCGTAGCTATACTCGCCGATGCCTGTGTCGGTCAGGGGGTCCGCCGCCTCGGCGTCTGCATTCATGTACGTGGTCAGCGTGGCGGAGCAGGAGACGCCCTTCTCGTTGATGCCGGCCTCAGAGTAGGCGTCCCAGCGTTCATCCCACTGCGAGGGATGGTCGCGCACATAGGTGTAGCGATACGTGGTTTTGGTCGAGGTGTACATGAATGCGGACTCATCCGAGCTGTAGGTGTGACCGGGACCGTACGAAGGCTCGATGCCGAAGTGCTTGAGATAGCGTTTACGGTAGTCCTCGGCGCGGCCATAGTACGTGTCACCGTCTGCCGTGAGCTTGCTGCCCATGTACATCTGCGTGCAGGCGAGCGCAGAGGTCGGCATGGACATGATGGTTGCAGCTCCAAAGGCGAGGCCTATGCCTAGCTTCTTGAGCGCGTTGACGGGGTGAGTTTTCCTCATTTTCCCTCCCAGCGTGCGAAAGCCCTCTGTCGCCAGAGGGCTTCAGCCAATAAAGACACCCCATTAGCGTAACGAATTGGAAACAATATTCATATATGAAAGAAACCTACTCGATAAGCGTGATGAAATATGCGATGAGCGGTTAATTGTACTCAGTTTGTAGCTTTACTTTAATAAAGACGCCCTGCAATTACTGTAGACGAATAAAGTAGCTGGGAATGCCCGAAATGAAAATCCCCCGCTGTTTGGCAAATGCATAAACAACGGGGGGGGGAGACGATAATTGGATGAATATCATACCAATGTGGAATTACTTCTTCCGGCGGTGGATCACGTTAATCGCATAGCCGATGAGCATGGCCAGAACGATGACGATAAAGCCGAGCAGGGGATTGTCGTTCATGGGGTCCTCCTATTTACCAAGTGGTGAGAATTCGTCGACGATGAGGTCGAGGCATTGCGGAAGCGCGCGGGCTCCAAAGACGCCCGAGTTGCTGGAGATGATTTCGCCATCGAACTGCATGCCCAGCGACGGGGTGCAGGTGATCTTGGCTTCTTTGGTCTGGATGATCTTAAACTGCGGACGACCGAGCACCTTGCCGGCGGGGTCGAGCGCGGCGGTGATCACGGTCGGGAGCAGCTGCACGGTTTTTACGGGCTCGATGACCGCGATGTCGACCATGCCGTCGTTCATGCGGCAATCGGGGAACAGATTGATGTCGTTTTGGATGACCGAGGTGTTGCCGGCCATGCAGCAGATGCCATCGAGCTCCTCGACAATGCCGTCGTGCTCAATCGTAAAGTGCGCCACCGTGGGGTTGGGCGTGGCAAGCGCCGACAGGAAATAGGCGATCTCGCCGATGTCGTTTTTGGTGGGGGCGGCCTTCATCATGATCTCGGCATCGTAGCCCGATCCGGCGATGATAATAAAGCCGTGACGCTTTTCGTTGCCGTTCTCGTCAAGCCAAAAGAGCTCACCCATATCCGCCTTGACGGTACGGCCGACGCGGCAGGCCTTGGCGAGCGCCGCGGCCTCGGGGGCATTGCCGATGTTGTTAAAGAACAGGCAGGCCGTGCCGGAGGGGAAGACGAGCGTGGGGACGCCGCATCCGCGCATTTGGTCGAGCACGTTGGAGACGGTGCCGTCGCCGCCCGAAATCACCACGCGATCAAACTCGCGCACGTCTGCCACGGCGTCCTCGGGTTCCATGCCATCGCCGATAAAACGCATCACGACCTCGTCGCCACCCTGCGCGAGGGCGTGCGTGAACGCGTAGATTTCATCTGAGCTGGGGCCCGATGCCGGGTTGTGGATGATAAGGCAGCGCATACTTACGTTCCCGTTCTGTGACTAACCGAGTATAGTTGTAGGGCAATGCCGATATCCTACCCGTGTTTTTCGGGCCTAACCTTATTCGATGGGTTGATATGTACATTTCCACACATCAGGCTCTACTCGACTTTTGCCAGCGCGCCCGCGAGTTCGACGCGATTGCCGTCGATACCGAGTTTTTGCGCGAGCGCACGTTCCATCCGCGCCTGTGTTTGGTTCAGATTGCCACCCCTGCCGAGAGCGTTGCGGTCGACCCTCTGGTGATCGACGACCTGTCGCCGCTCGCCGAGCTTATGGGCGATGAGAGCGTGACCAAGGTCTTCCACGCTTGCTCGCAGGATATGGAGGTCATGCTTCATACCGTGGGCGCGCTGCCGCGTCCGATTTTTGACACGCAGGTCGCCGCCGCCTTTTTGGGCGAGCGCCAGCAGATTTCCTACGGTGCGCTCGTGCAGACGTTCTGCGGCGTTTCGTTGCCTAAGACCGAGTCGCTGACCGACTGGTCGCGCCGCCCGCTGACCGATAAGCAGATTGAGTACGCGATCGATGACGTCAAGTATCTGATCGTTGCCTATACCGAGATGATGAGCCGCCTGCGCGAGCTGGGCCGTGTGGATTGGGTGCTCGATGAGCTGCGCCCGCTGGCAGACGAGTCGCACTACCGCGCCGACCGCCATGAGGCATTCCGCAAGGTCAAGCGCATCAACTCGTGCAGCCGCCATCAGCTGGGCATTGCACGCGAGCTCGCCGCCTGGCGCGAGGACCGCGCCGAGCGCCGCAACATCCCGCGCAAGTGGGTCATGTCCGACGATACGCTGCTGGCGCTCGTCAAGCGCAATCCCGTGCGCGTTGAGGAGTTCCGTAGCATTCGCGGTACCGACCAGTTGGGGGAGCGCGACGTGGACGGCGCGCTCATGGCCATCAAGCGCGGTGCGAGCTGCCCGCACGATCGTCTGCCGCTCATGGTGCGCGGGCACCGTCAGATCTCGCCGGAGCTGGAGAGCGTGACGGACCTGATGTATGCGCTTATTCGCTTGGTTGCTGAGCGCTCGGGCGTGGCGACCTCGGTCATTGCCTCGCGCGATGACCTGGCCGATTACATTGAGCATCCCGAGCAGAGCCCCCTGCGCGAAGGCTGGCGTTTTGAGCTCGTGGGTTCGCGTCTGGACGATCTGCTTTCCGGCAATATGGGACTCACCGTGAAGGACGGCAAAATCGAGCTCCTGTAAGGAAGCCTAGCCGCTTGAGTGGGTAGAATGCCTCCAACGTGTAACTCGATTCGGAGGAATTCGCATGCCCTATTACTATGGATACGGCTTTGGCATCGACCCGCTGTACCTTCTGGTTGTTCTCGTCTGCACGGTGCTTGGCCTTGCCGCGCAGAGCTATATCAACTCGACGTACAAGACGTGGTCTAAGGTGCGCTCGGACGGCGATACGGGTGCCACGGTCGCTCGCCGCATGCTCGACGCCAACGGTTGCAGTGCCGTGGGTATCAAGGGTGTCGCCGGTGAGCTCACTGACCATTACAACCCGCAGGACAACAACCTGTATCTGTCGGCTTCCAACCGTTCGGGCGGCTCGGTCGCAAGTGTTGCTGTCGCTTGTCACGAGGCAGGCCATGCCGCGCAGCGTCAAAGCGGCTATGCCATGATGAAGGTGCGCACCGCCCTCGTGCCGGTCGTCAACTTTACCCAGAACACTTGGACCATCGTGCTGCTCATGGGCCTGTTTATGAACATCGCGGGACTCACGACCCTCGCGCTGATCTTCTTCTCGTTTAGCGTGCTGTTCCAGCTCGTTACGCTGCCGGTCGAGATTGACGCCAGCCGCCGCGCCGTGGCGTATATCGAGCAGTCGGGCATGAGCTCCAAACAGGTCAACGGTGCCAAGAAGGTGCTGACGGCCGCCGCGCTTACCTATGTGGCTGCGGCGCTCACCTCGATTATTCAGCTGCTCTATCTTATGGCTCGCTACAACAGAAACTCCAACCGATAACAAATTGGGTCGCTGGACGCCGCGGGGATTTGTGTCCCCGCGGCGCTGTACTATGTGTTGGACTTGAATTAGCGCAGGGCCGGAGCCCATGTGCACGATGACGAAAGGGGGCTGCGTGGCAGGCTGGAATCTAACCGGCAATGCCGTTTCCGCCGAGTTCGACGGATCGGACGAGCAGGAGCGCAAAGAGCTCAGCGTGAGCCAGGCGGTAGAGATCGCCGCCGGTGCGCTCGATGCCATTCCGCAGCTGAGCGTTCTGGGCGAGGTCACGGGTTTTCGTGGCCCAAACGCCCGAAGCGGCCACTGCTACTTCCAGATTAAAGACGACTCGGCCGCCGTCGACTGCATCATCTGGAAGGGCGCCTACCTTAAGCGCACCTTCGACTTGCGCGACGGCATGCAGGTAAGCTTTAAGGGCAGCTTCAATCTCTACAAGCCTACGGGTCGTATGAGCTTCGTCGCCCGCTCGTTCTCGTTAGCGGGGGAGGGTCTGCTGCGTCAACAAGTGGCGCAACTGGCCGAAAAGCTACGCCGCGAGGGCCTGATGGACGAAGCGCGCAAGCGTCGCATCCCGGTGTTCTGCTCCCGCGTGGCGGTCGTCACCTCGCTTTCGGGTGCCGTAATCGACGACGTCAAGCGCACATTGCGCCGTCGCAACCCGCTCGTCGAGCTTGTTTGCGTGGGCGCCAAGGTGCAAGGCGAGGGTGCGCCGGCGGAGCTCATTGAGGGCTTGCGCCGCGCCGCTTCCATTACGCCGGCGCCCGACTGTATTTTGCTGGTGCGCGGCGGCGGTTCCTTTGAGGACCTCATGACCTTTAATGACGAGGAGCTTGCCCGCGCGGTGGCGGCTTGTCCTGTGCCCGTGGTGACCGGCATTGGCCATGAGCCCGATACCTCGATTTGCGACATGGTGAGCGACCGCCGCGCTTCCACGCCCACGGCGGCGGCAGAATCGGTGGCGCCGGCCATGACGGAGCTGGCAGATGTGCTCGAGGCGCGCCATCAGCGTCTGGGTGCCGCGATGGCATCGATGATTGGGTCGGCCCAGGTCGACTTGGAGATGCTCGATCAGCGCGGTCGCCGTGCCTGGGATACCTATACGGCTCGCTTGGGCGATGCACTCGATGCCGCCGCATGCCGCCCGTGCCTCAACGACCCCACATTTATGGTTGAGCGTCGCGAATCGGAGCTTGCGCTGACTGCCGATCGCCTGTCGGGCGCCATAGCACGCTCGGTCGAGACATTCCGCTCCAACTTTGAGCGCCTGCCCGAGCGGCTGGTTGCAAGCACCTCGGGGCTCGATGGCAAGCGCCATGCGCTCACGCTTGCGAGTTCCCGTCTGGAGCATCAGGGGCGCACGATGCTCAACAAACCCGCGTCTGACCTGGGCCGTGCGGCAGCCTCGCTCGATGCCCTGTCGCCGCTCAAGGTGCTTGCTCGCGGCTATTCCATCGCGTACAGCGATGATGGTGTGGCTACGAGTGCCAAGACCTTTAAGCCTGGCGACGCCATTCGCGTGCGCATGGCAGACGGCAACGTGGCGGCAACGGTCGATACGGTCGAGTAGACCGCGTTTCGCAGTGATAGACCCTTAGGAAAGGAAACAGATATGGCAGAGAAGACCCCGGTCGAGCAGCTTACGTACAAGCAGGCCTCGCAGGAGCTGGAGCTCATCATCCGCAGCCTGGAGTCGGGCGATATGGAGCTCGAGGAGTCGCTCGAGAGCTACACCCGCGGCGTCGAGCTCCTCAAGAGCCTGCGCACCCGCCTGTCCGATGCCGAGCAGAAGGTCTCGGTGCTCCTTAAGGACGTCGACGGCAACGACGTACTCGCCGACGGCGAAGCCGCCAGCACCGACGACAACCTTTCGTTCTAACCATCTCGACCAAATATAATTACCTTGGTTTGTGAGAAAGGAACCAGCTATGTGTGATTGCATCTTCTGCAAAATTGCCAATCACGAGATCCCCTCGACCGTCGTCTACGAGGACGACCAGGTCATCGCGTTCGACGACCTTAACCCCCAGGCGCCGGTCCACACGCTCGTGATCCCCAAGAAGC
The DNA here is from genome assembly GCA_938023905.1 of uncultured Collinsella sp. GTDB lineage: Bacteria > Actinomycetota > Coriobacteriia > Coriobacteriales > Coriobacteriaceae > Collinsella. The sequence goes on from CALJCO010000119.1 coordinate 24,541, forward strand.
ACTACAGCGACATTGCCGACAACGTACCTGCCGAGACCATGGGCGCTATGGCTCACGCCATCCAGGAGGTCGCCAAGGCCAAGGGCCTGGAGGACGGTTTCCGTGTCATCTCCAACAAGGGCGTCAACGCCGGCCAGACCGTCATGCACTTCCACATGCACGTCCTCGGCGGCAAAAACCTGGGCGAGAACCTCATCTGAGGACGCGTAGCCCGTCGACTTGGCTGCCTTTGGAGTAATCTATGCAGCTTTCTCAACTCGAATACCTTCAAGCGGTAGCGAACTACGGCGGCGTGCGCAAAGCGGCTCGCGCCGTTCACGTGAGCCCACAGGCCGTTTCGTCGGCAATTAAGAAACTGGAATCTGAGTATCAGATCGTTTTGCTCAACCGATCGGCGGGGGAGGCTGTTTTGTCTCCTGCGGGCCGAGAGTTTGCACGTCGCGCACGTATGATCCTTGCGCAAATCGGGGATCTCAAAAAGTACGCTCAATCGAGGGACGACGGCGTCTCGCCCGACGGCCACTTTCGTCTTTACGCCCCCTGTCTTCACGGGCGGGGGCGCCTTTTTTCCGAAAACTGGTACGACTCGTTTGAAAGCTCGCACCCTCAGATTCATCTTGATGTGTGGCATCAGCCAACGGCAACATGCTTTGAATCACTTATACTTGGAATTTCGGACGCGGCTATCTCGTTTGAGGAACCACGGGACAGTGTCCTTTCTTCAAAATATATGGGTGAAAAGGAGCTCAGGGTTCTTTCATGCCCAGCTGGTCATCAATCTGTTGACGCTATGACCATTCGTGAGTTACTGGGCGGCAGGTTAGCTGTTCCCATTAATTTGTCGCCCTGTCTCAACGCAATCAATCAGTGCCCCGAAGCTCAGCTGGTTAATTTCCGCTTCCGCGACGTCGAATACGGAAACAGAGCGCAGGCTGAGTTTCTTCAAGCCGGGGGATTGATATTGGGTTTTTCTGGCTCTTCTCTCGCATCAGATGGATCGGAAGTGAGCGAGTGCTCCATTGAAGGCTCGCATGACGTAGCCTTGCCCATCTACTTTTGCTATCGACAAAATGCCTGGACCGATCGACACCAGACGGTTTTTCTTCACCTATTGCGTCACCTTGCTTCGTGAGATTAATTGGCTTCGAGACGTCAAGTGATTATTGACGCCTTGCAACACATAACTGACAGCTTTGCCCTCATGCTTTTCCAAGATTCCGATTTTAGATTGCTGACTCTTGGAGGGCGGAGTATGAAAAACCGTACGGTTTTGCTTTATATGACGTTCGTTTTTCTGTCGAACTTCAGCACCATTTTGTATTTTCTGACGGTTTACCTTGAATTTGTCGGATTCTCGATGGTGGCGATTTCTAGCATGATGATTGCATACCAAGTGAGCAAGTTCATTCTTGAGGTTCCTACTGGTTATATTGCTGACAGGTTTGGACGAAAGGTGAGCGGCCTCGTTGGCATTGTGGGAATGCTTGGGTACTACGTCGCCCTGCTTCTCGTCCGATCTCCTCTGCTTTTAATCGGTGCGTTCGCTCTCAAGGGTTTTGCCGTTGCATGTGTGAGCGGATCCATCGAAGCGATTTACATTGACAGCGTCTCTCAGGACCAGCTCGTAAGACTTAATGTCGTTGAGCGATTTGTTTTCTATGCCTCTTATGCCATCTCCGCTTGCGTGGGCGGTTTCATTTCGTCCGTCGGTGCATATCTCATTGGTCTTTCGGCAGATATCATCGCAATGGTGTTGACGTTGGTTGTCGTTGTCTGCATTCCTGAGATGCGAAGAGGGGGCACTGCGACGACACCTGAACATGGGATTAGCCCGAAGATGATCGGTGCCGCTATTGCGGGTAATGGCATTCTTCGTTCAGCGTTCATCATGGACTGTTCTCAGGCATTTGCTTTTGTCGCCCTGGAAGACTTTTTCTCACTGCTGCTTGCGGGTCGCGGAATGAATGCCGTCGCTTCGGGTGTGACCATTGCGGTCCAGCTCCTTGCCTCGGCCTCCATGGGACTTGTTGTGCCCTGTGCGATTGCTCATGTCGACAAGGGCCGCTTTGCGCGTATTTGCGGCATCGTGCGCCTTTTCCTGACAGCTTTGTTTTTGATTCCCCTTACTCCGGCTAATTTGCTGCCCGTGTTCTATGTGCTGCAGACGGTTGCGTACTCGTTATTTGCTCCAATTAAATACTCAATTTTTCAAAAAGCAGCCGATTCTTCGATGCGCTGTTCACTGATTTCGGTTCAAAGCCAGATGGTGGCGGTGGGTGCCATCCTTTTCTATCTGTTCAATGCTGCGTTGAACAGCATCGCGGGCATTCGAGTCGTATTGCTTGTCGCGCTCGGGATTTCTTCCCTTGTGTATATCCCCGCGTTATTTCGTCTTACAAGCCAGAGGACATGAGTATTTAGGCACCGATAACTTATATATCAACGCAATAAACCCGAGCGCGAGAGCGTTTGGGTTTATTATTGAAGCGTATGTAACCTGGCGGCGCCACACCGCCTGTTAGTAGGGAGACACATGAACGTTCTGGTCGTCAACGCAGGATCTTCGACCCTTAAGTATCAGGTCATCGATACCAAGTCCCACAAGGTGTCCGCAAAGGGCTCCTGCGAGCGCGTCTGCTTTACCGGCGGTACCTTCACCCACGCTGCCAACGGCTCCAAGAAGGTGACCGAGAACATTGAGTTCCCCGACCACAAGGTCGCCATCGAGGTCGTCCTGAAGGACCTCGAGGCCAACGGCGTCAAGATCGAGGGTATCGGCCACCGTATCGTTCAGGGCGGTTGGTACTTTGGCGATTCCTCCCTCGTCGACGAGGACGTTCTCGCCAAGATCCGCGAGGTTGCCCCGCTCGCTCCGCTGCACAACAACCCCGAGGCCAACGTTATCGAGTACTGCCTGGAACAGTATCCCGACCTGCCCAACGTCACGGTCTACGACACCGCTTTCCACTTCAACATGCCCGAGGTCGCCAAGACCTACGCCCTTCCCAAGGATGTTTGCGACAAGCTGCACATCCGTAAGTACGGCGCCCACGGCACCAGCTATCGCTACATCTCCAAGAAGGTCGCCGAGATGACCAACGGCGAGGCCCGCAAGGTCGTCGTGTGCCATATCGGTTCCGGCGCTTCCCTGTGCGCCATCGAGGACGGCAAGTGCATGGACACCACCATGGGCTTGACGCCGCTCGACGGTGTCATGATGGGCACCCGCTGCGGCTCCATCGACCCGGCCACCGTGTGCTACCTGCAGCGCGAGGGCGGCTACACCTTCGACGAGGTCGACGAGATGATGAACAAGAAGTCCGGCCTTTTGGCTGTGACCGGCGGCAAGACCAACGACTGCCGCAACGTCGAGGAGCTCGCCGCCGCTGGTGACCCCGAGGCCCAGCTCGCCTTCGATATGTTCGTCTACAAGATTGCCGCCAAGGCTGCCGAGATGGCCACCTCCATGTGCGGTATGGACACCCTGGTCTTCACTGCCGGCATCGGCGAACACGCTCCGGCCGTCCGCGCCGGCGTGGCCGATCGTCTGGCCTTTATGGGCGTCAAGATGGATCATGCCCGCAACGCCCTGCGTGGCGACGGCGCTTGGTGCCTGTCTGCCAAGGATTCCAAGGTCAAGATCTTCGTTATCCCCACGGACGAGGAATTCATGATCGCTTCCGACGTCGAGCGCATCGTCAACGGCAAGTAATTGCAAAAGGGGAGGGGCTGGACGACCGAGCGCCGTTCGGCCCCTCTTTTGTGCTCGTTGGGCGATATGCCTGATAGTTATTTATTAAGTTGTGATAACTTCTTATTAACATGCGGCCGCCTTAAGGGGTCTGCGCCGACCGTATCGCACTGCAAAGGAGTCTCATGAACGTACTTGTTGTCAACGCCGGTAGCTCAAGCCTTAAATATCAGCTTTTGGATACCGATACCCGCGAGGTTTTCGCCAAGGGCAACTGCGAACGTATCGGTTCGGACATGGGCATCTTTGGCCACTCCGAGAACGGCGGCGCCAAGCAAACCGAGGAGGTCCCCTTCCCGGATCACCGTTCGGCTATCGCACGTGTGCTCGAGGAGCTCGAGAAGACCGACTTTACGATCGATGGCATCGGCCACCGTATCGTTCAGGGTGGCTGGTACTTCGATGATTCCGCAGTCGTCGACGATGAGGTCATGGCTAAGATCCTCGAGGTGGCACCGCTTGCTCCGCTGCACAACTACGGCGAGGCAGCGGCAATCGAGTATTGTCGCGAGAAGTATCCGGAGCTGTCCAACGTGGCCGTCTTCGACACCTCGTTCCACATGACTATGCCCGAGGTCGCCTACACCTACGCCCTGCCCAAGGACGTGTGTGACAAGTACCACGTGCGCAAGTACGGCGCCCACGGTACGAGCCACCGCTACGAGTGGATGATGGCCAAGGAGATCCTGGGCTCGCGCTGCCACCGTCTGCTTTCGTGCCATCTGGGCAACGGTGCCTCGCTTGCCGCCATCGAGGACGGTGTATGCCGCGATACCACGATGGGCCTCACGCCGCTCGACGGCCTGATGATGGGCACCCGTTGTGGTTCCATTGACCCGGCTACCGTGTGCTACCTGCAGCGCGAGGGCGGCTACAGCTACCAGGAAGTCGATGACATGATGAACAAGCAGTCTGGTCTGCTTGCCATCTCGGGCATCTCCAACGACGCCCGTGACATCCGTACGCGCGCCTCCGAGGGCGACGAGCGCTGCCTGCTCGCCTTTGATATGTTCGCCTACAAGGCCATGCAGCAGGCCGGCTCCATGATCGCTTCCATGGCGGGCGTGGACACCATCACCTTTACCGCCGGCATCGGCGAGAACGACTGGTCGATCCGCAAGGCCTTCTGCGACTGCTTTGAGTGGCTGGGCGTGCGCATCGACAACAACAAGAACCGCGAGGCCGTGGGTAACGGCCCGCAGGTCATCAGCGCCGCCGGCTCTTCCGTCACGGTCATGGTCATCCCCACCGACGAGGAATACATGATCGCCCACGACGTCGAGCGCCTGACCAAGAACAACTAGTGCGTTCGCTTGCGATTGAACAAAAGGCCTCCTGAGCAGCAGCTCAGGAGGCCTTTTTGCTAGCAGGCGGAAATTCCAGTCCCAAAGTGATCATCACCAGTAACGCCTGCGCTCCCAGCAACGACACCCATCCATTCTGATCCTCAGCTCCAGCTCGTAGCCAAGCCGCCGTCCACTCCAGATGCTCTGATTGCTACGTCGTGGCAGGGACCCTACAGGGTAAAGCTCTGAAAACATTCCGCAGGACGGAGGAAGCCCCCGCCGCACGTAGTGCGCAGCGGGGGCTTCCGACATGTCCGAGGACGTTTTCAGAGCTTTACCCTGTAGGGTCCCGAGGGGGTATGTCCGCTACTCAGCCATCTGAGCCTGGACGGCGGTGATGGCCACGACACCCACGATGTCGTCGGCAGAACAGCCGCGCGACAGGTCGTTGACCGGCTTGGCGATGCCCTGCAGGATGGGGCCGTAGGCGTCGGCGCCGGCGAAGCGCTGGACCAGCTTGTAGCCGATGTTGCCGGCCTCGAGGTCGGGGAACACGAGCACGTTGGCCTTACCGGCAACGGAGGAACCGGGAGCTTTGAGCTGAGCGACAGTGGGGACGATGGCGGCGTCGAGCTGCAGGTCGCCATCGATGGCGAGCTCAGGAGCCTTCTCCTTGCAGAACTTCACGGCCTCCTGGACCTTCTTGGCGACCTCGCCGCCGGCGGAGCCCATGGTGGAGTAGGAGAGCATGGCCACGTGCGGCTCAACGTTGCCCATGAAGGTGGACCAGGAGTGAGCGGAGGCGATGGCGATCTCGGAGAGCTCGTCGGAGGACGGGTTGATGTTGAGGCCGCAGTCGGCGAAGATCAACGTACCGTCGGTGCCGAACTGCGGAGTGTCGGTGCACATCACGAAGAAGGCCGAGACCAGCTTGGTACCCGGGGCGGTCTTAAGGATCTGCAGCGCGGGGCGCAGGGTGTCGGCGGTGGAGTGGCAGGCGCCGGAGACCAGGCCATCGGCATCGCCCATCTTGACCATCATGGTGCCAAAGTAGGTGGCGTCCATCACCTGGGCGCGAGCCTGCTCGATGGTGACACCCTTCTTGGCGCGGAGCTCGGCAAACTTCTGCGCGTACTCCTCGTGCTTCTCGGCATTGCGCGGGTCGATGACGGTAGCGCCGGGAACGTTGATCTCGTCGGGGTTGCCCAAGATGACGATCTTTGCCAAGCCCTCCTCGATGATCTTGGTAGCTGCGATGATGGTGCGCGGATCTTCGCCCTCGGGCAGGACGATCGTCTTAAGGTCGGCCTTGGCGGCAGACTTCATACGGTTTAGGAAATCGCTCATGTTACTCCTTACAAGCGTTTCGCTAAGCTCCAGGCACCCGGCTGTCCACGAATAAACCCGCTGCTAGCGGGTTTACCTTTCAAATATGTACGCCGCGGTGCTTGAGCTTTCCTTGTGTGGCAAGCTCATTATAGGACGCATTAGCGCTATAATCGCTCTGATAAATATGTCTCGACGTATGTTCGAGAAAAAGCCCAGTTAAAAAGCGTGTGGCTTTTGACAAGGAGTATCGATGCAGATTACCTCAGGCCTGCCTGAAGGCTTTAATGCCGGTGCGTACGACATGATCGTTGTCGGCGCCGGTTATGCCGGTGCCGTTTGCGCCCGCCGTCTTGCCGAAACTATCGGCTATCGTGTTGCCGTTTTGGAGCGCCGTAGCCACATTGCGGGCAATGCCTATGACTGCACTGACGAGGCCGGAATCCTGGTCCACGAGTACGGTCCGCACATCTATCACACTTTTAACGAGCGCGTCCATAACTTCCTGTCGCGCTTTACCAAGTGGACGGACTACCAGCACAAGGTGCTCGCCAACATCAACGGCACCCTCATGCCCGTACCCTTTAACCATGCGAGCCTCAAGCTCGCCTTTGGCGATGAGCGCGGCGAGGAGCTGTACCAAAAGCTCGTGGAGACCTTTGGCAAGGACGTCAAGGTGCCCATTATGGAGCTGCGCAAGAAGAACGACCCGGATCTTGCCGAGGTCGCCGATTATGTCTATGAGAACGTCTTTTTGCATTACACCATGAAGCAGTGGGGCCAGACGCCCGACCAGATCGACCCCTCGATCACCGGCCGCGTTCCCGTCTTTGTGGGCGATGACGATCGCTACTTCCCGCAGGCTCCTTTCCAGGGCATGCCGCAGGACGGCTATACCGCGCTGTTCGAGCATATGCTCGATCACGATCTGATCGACGTATTCTGTGACGTAGACGCCCGTGACCTCTTTGAAATCGACGAGACCACCGTCAAGATCGACGGCAAGGTCTATGGTGGCGAGATCGTCTACACCGGTCCGCTCGACGAGCTGTTTAACCTCGACCTGGGCGCGCTGCCGTACCGCACGCTCGATATGAAGTTCGAGACGCTCGATATGGACCAGTTCCAGCCCGTGGGCACCGTCAACTACACCACGAGCGAGGACTATACGCGCATCACCGAGTTCAAGAACATGACCGGTCAGGTTTTGCCCGGCAAGACCACCATCATGAAGGAGTATTCCAAGGCATATACGCCCGGCTCGGGCGAGACGCCGTACTACGCCATCCTGGAGCCTGAGAACCGTGAGCTCTACGAGCGCTACCTTGAGCGCGTCCAGAACCTGACGAACTTCCACCCAGTGGGTCGTCTGGCCGAGTATCGTTACTACGATATGGACGCCGTGACCAATTCTGCCCTCGATCTTTCGGATGAGATTATCGCCTGCCATGCATAAAGTCATAACATTCGGTATTCCCTCGTATAACGCCGCCAAGGATATGGACCATTGCATCACCTCCATCTTGGAGGGGAGCAATTACGCCACCGATATCGAGATTATCGTGGTGGACGACGGCTCCAAGGACGAGACGGCCGCCAAGGCCGACGAGTGGGAGGCCCGTTATCCTGGAATCATCCGCGCGGTGCACCAGGAGAATGGCGGCCACGGTATCGCCGTCCTCTCGGGCCTGCGTGAGGCGCATGGTACGTACTATAAGGTCGTTGACTCGGACGACTGGCTCGACGGTGCGGCGCTTTCGACCATGCTGTCGATTCTGCGTGGCTTTGAGGAGCGCGACCAGCGCGTCGACCTGTTTATCTCGAACTACGTGTACGAGAAGGTTTATGAGGGCACGCATACCGCTATTGGCTACAAGTTTGCCCTGCCGCGCAAAAAGATTTTCTCTTGGGACCAGATCGGACACTTCCGTCCCGATCAGAACCTGCTTATGCACAGCCTGTGCTATCGCACCGATGTGCTGCGTGAGTCCAATCTGCCTATGCCGGCACACACGTTCTACGTGGATAATATCTACGCATACGTGCCGCTGCCGCGCTGCAAGACCATGTACTACGCCGACATCGACCTCTATCGCTACTTTATCGGTCGCGAGGGCCAGAGCGTCAATGAGGCCACGATGGTCAAGCGCCTGGGCCAGCAGTTCCGCGTAACGCGCATCATGATGGAATCGTTCCACCTGTACCAGGACGTTGAGTCCTCGCGTCTGCGTTCGTACATGATGGGCTACTTCACCATGATGATGGCTATTTGCTCGGTGCTCACCAAGCTTTCCGAGGAAGATTGTGCCGATGAGCGCCTGAAGACGCTGTGGAAGGACCTGAAGGAGTACGACGAGCGCATGTATCGTCGCGCTCGCTACGGCGTGGTCGGATTCTTTACCAACCTGCATGGACGGGCCGGAGACAAAACCACACTCGGCCTATACCATCTTGCCTCAAAGATCTTCAAATTCAACTAGCTGCTGAGTAATCGCTGCTGATAGGTTGACTGGGCCCCTTGGCCTTTAGTTTGCTACTGCGAACAGTCCTGCTCGCACGGAAAGCACATTAAGTGCTTTCCGGCTCGTGCGGAACTTGTATCAAACTAAAGGCCAAGGGGCCTTTGCTATAAGAATCGATTGTCAGGCTACCTGAATTTGAAGATCTTGGACGCGCGGTACACAGGGGCCTGGGCTGAAAGGGATCTTGTTGAGTAGGTTGCCCGGTGGAGCTTGGTTATGTTTGTCGCGAGTTCCGCACG
>CALJCO010000120.1 GCA_938023905.1 uncultured Collinsella sp.
CCTACATCCCCTCGGGCTGGATCCCCCTCACCTTCACCGCATGGGGGACGGCATCCACCGAGCAGGTGTCGAGCCCCTGCCGCGGTTCAGCTGCTGCTCGACGTCATCTCGACCTTCGACTCGGCAGATAGATAGTCTTTGTTTCCAGCGGTCTTCCGGTCTATTTGATTCATCGCATACGCAACAATCCCATTCTGAATTCCCGAGATGCTCGGCGGGAAAGACTGATTATCGGCATCAATGGAAAATCTTTCTTCCCTGGTATCCAGTTGCTGCTGAATGCGGTCGGCATACTTCTCGGCCCATTCATCGGCCTTGCCGTTTCGCACAAAGTAATTGTTGGATAGGTCGGTTGAGCGGTAGGCGTAGTCGCCCTTTTGGTAGTTTGCCGTGTGGTCGGAGTGGGCGATTGCCATGAGCTCGTCGGTCAGGCCAAAGTACAGATGGCGCTGGTCCAGGTCCCCGTACCAGTTGTCGCTGGTGTCGTCCCAGGTTAGGTCCATCTGGCACCATTTGCCGTCGATCTTTACGGCGTTCCAGGTGTGGCCGTTGCCGGTGATGCGGCCGTTGGCGATGCCCGCGGCGTTAAGGAGCTTGGAGTAGATGCGCTGGTAGCTCTCGCAGGTGCCCTGGTGGCGCGTGAGGCCGCTTTCGGCCGAGCACCAGTTGAGGCTGTGGTCGTACTCCAGCTGGTCAAGCGTCCAGTCGTGGAGCCACAGGGCGCGGGCGTAGTCGGACCCGTCGGTATCGGCGCTGCATTTGTCGACTGCGGACTTCACGATGGCGCTGACCGCCGGATAGGCGTCGTCGTTCGCGCTCGCAAACACGTTTGAGCGCAGATAGTACACGCCGGCCGCCTTATCCATCAGGTAAAAGCGCAGGTAATAGGTGCCGCTAGCGGTCATTTCGAACTGGTAGTCGTGCGATGTGCATTCGCCGGTGTATTGCTGCCACTGGTTACGGCTGGGGTCGGCAACGCTTTCGCTGCTACCGTCGGGATCCATATACGTCGGTGCGTCCATGCGGAATTGGTACGCACCGCTTCCGCCCGTCGCAGTCACATGGAACGTGGTCTCCTGGCCGAGCCTCGGGTCGTTCCATTGGACGGTGAGCGTGATGTCGCCGCTTTGCGCGGTGGTGCTGTGCTGGTAGTTCGCGGCCGCGTTCGCCGGTTTGATTTCAAATGGGATCGCGCAGGTGCCGCTGTAGTTCTGGTCGTCGGCGGTCACAACGGCGGTCGCCTGACCGATGGCTACGTTGTTCTCGTAGGCGACAGTGTACTGGTCGCTCGGCACGGTCGACGACGTGACGGTGGGCATCACGGGATTGCCCGTGTAGCGAATGTCGGTGTCCTCGATACTGAACATGCTGGCGTCGATCGGCTGCGTTGCGTTGGCCGTTACATTGGTGCCGGAGGCGGCGCTGATTTGATCGTTTGCCCGGGCTTGGCCCGACGTGGTTTCGGCTGGGCTCTCGTTAGGTTTGCCGGCGCTTTGCGCGGCGGGTTCTGGCGCACTGGCGATTTCGGCAAGCGCGGGTGACGGGATAAAACCAACCGTCATTACGAGCGAGAGCGCGATGGAAAGGACGCAGGAGGCAGGCTTACGCATGACGGCCCCTTTTCTGTAATCGGAACAGGTACGATTCTGCAAGCGTACCGGCATTTAATATGAGCAGGACATTGTCAAGAGGCAAAATCGGGCCTGGCCCCAACGATA
>CALJCO010000121.1 GCA_938023905.1 uncultured Collinsella sp.
AGTTTGTGCAGATCCCGACGAGCCTGCTCGCCATGGTGGATTCGTCGGTCGGCGGCAAAACGGCCATCGACCTGGCAGCCGGCAAGAACCTGGCCGGCGCCTTTTGGCAGCCGAGCGTGGTCATCGCCGACGTGGGATGCCTTGCCACCCTCACGCCCGAGCAGTTCGCCGACGGCTGCGGCGAGGTCGTCAAGCACGCCGTGATCGCCGACCCCGAGCTCTTCGCCGAGCTGGAGAAGACCCCGCTCACGCTTGAGCTGCTCAACCGCGACGTGGCCCGTGTGGCGCTCATCATTGCCCGCAATATCGACATCAAGCGGGCCGTGGTCGTTGCCGACGAGCGCGAAACCAATCAGCGCAAACTCCTCAACTTTGGCCACAGCGCCGGGCACGCCGTCGAAGCCTGCGAGCACTTTGAGCTCGGCCACGGCAACTGCGTTTCGATCGGCATGGGCATCATCACGCGTGCCGCAGCCCTGCACGGCATCTGCGATGCCGAGCTGCCCGATCGTATTGAGAAGCTCTGCGCCCGCCACGGCCTCAAGACCCGCTGTGAGCTTTCCGCCGACGCCGTCTTTGCCGAGGCGCTCCACGACAAAAAGCGCGCAGGCGACACCATCGACCTGGTAATTCCGCACGACATTGGCCGTTGCAGCATCGACCGCACGCCGCTTTTCACCTTCCACGATTTGATTGCCGAGGGCCTCGGCCAGAAGGGAGACGCATCCGTATGCTAGCCCGCATCACCCCCTCCCCGCTCAAGGGCACCGTTCCCGCCATCGCGTCCAAGTCGATGGCGCACCGCCTGATTATCTGCGCCGCACTTGCCAACGGCGAGACGCACGTGACCTGCAACACGACCTGCGCCGATATCGAGGCAACGGTGCGCTGCCTTACGGCGCTCGGCGCTCGCATCGAGACCGTCGAGGACGGCTTCCAGGTCCACCCCACCATGAAGAGTGTTGAGTTTGGTCTGCTCAAGGCCCTTGCCGGCGGCACGCTTGACTGCGGTGAAAGTGGCTCCACGCTGCGCTTTATGCTGCCTGTCGCCTGCGCGCTGGGTGCGGATGCCACCTTCGTAGGCCAGGGCCGCCTGGGCGCCCGCCCGCTCTCCCCGCTCTCCGACGAGATCATTGCCGCCGGCTGCGACCTGCAGGGTCTGGGCGGCTTTCCGCTCAAGACGAGCGGCCGCATGCGCCCGGGCACCTTTATCCTGCCGGGCAACGTGAGCTCGCAGTACATCTCCGGCCTGCTGCTGGCAGCCCCGCTTCTGGCCCAGCCCTCCTGCGTGCAGGTGACCGGCCTTATCGAGAGCCGCCCCTATATCAACCTGACCATCCAGGCCATGAAGGCCTTCGGCGTCGAGGTCAACGTCGAGCGCATCCCCGCCAAGGACGGCCAGCCCGAGATCACGAACTTCCGCGTGAGCAGCGGCTCGTACCGCACGCCTGGCAACGTAGCTGTCGAGGGCGACTGGTCCAACGCCGCCTTTTGGCTGTGCGCCGGCGCCATCGGATGCGACCCCATCACCGTCGAGGGCGTGTCGCTGAGCTCCGCACAGGGCGACCGCAACGTGCTTGCCGCGCTTTCGCGCTTTGGCGCCCGCATCGTGCGCTCCACAAACGCCGCCACCGTCCAGTCCGACAAGCTCGCCGGCTTTGAGATGAGCGCCCACGACATTCCGGACCTGGTGCCCGTCATCTCGGCCGTGGCATCACTGGCTCAGGGCCGCACGTTCATCCGTGACTGCGCGCGCCTGCGCATCAAGGAATCTGACCGTCTGGCCACCACCACCCGCGAGCTCACCGCGCTGGGCGCGCAGGTGCGCGTCGCCGGTGACGACCTCATCATCAAGGGCGTCGATGCCTTTACCGGCGGCGAGGTCGATTCGCACAACGACCACCGCATCGCCATGATGGCCGCCATCGCCGCGAGCCGCGCCACCGGCGAGGTCGTGATCCACGGCGCCGAAGCCGTCAACAAGTCCTATCCCGATTTCTTCGACCACTACCGCCTGTTGGGCGGCAAGGTCACGCTCGAGGAGGAATAGCATGTCCTCGACCTTCGGCAACGTCTTGCACGTAAGCATCTTCGGCCAATCGCACTCCCCCGCTATCGGCTGCTCGCTCGATGGCGTTCCGGCAGGTATCGCCGTTGACCTGGAGCAGCTGCAGTCCTTTTTGGACCGTCGCGCCCCCGGCCGTGACGAGACCGCGACCAAGCGTCGCGAGGCCGACGCCGCCCGCATTATCGCCGGTGTGGTCGACGGGCACACCACCGGCGCACCCGTTGCAGCGATCATCGAGAACACCAACACGCGCTCCAAGGACTACTCCGAGCTGCGCCGCAAGCCCCGTCCGGGACATGCGGACTTCCCTGCGCGCGTGAAGTATCACAACATGCACGATATCGCTGGCGGCGGGCATTTCTCCGGCCGCCTGACGGCACCTCTGTGCATCGCGGGCGGCATCGCGTTGCAGGCACTTGAGGCCCGCGGCATTAAGGTCATGGCGCATGTGGCGCAGATCGGCGGCATCTCCGATCTGCCCATGGACGACATGGTCTATCGCGAGGCCGACCGCAAGGCGATCCTTTCGAACGACCTGCCGTGCATTGACGCCGCAGCTGCCGGTCGCATGCGCGAGGAGATTCTGGCCGCGCGCGACGAGCTCGACAGCATCGGCGGCATTGTGGAGTGCGGCATCTACGGCCTGCCCGCGGGCATCGGCGACCCCATGTTCGACGGCATCGAGAACCGCATCGCGAAAATCGCGTTTGGGATTCCCGCCGTGAAGGGCGTGGAGTTTGGCATGGGCTTTGCCGTCGCCGCCATGCGCGGCAGCGAGAACAACGATCCGTATCGCATCGACGCCGAGACCGGCAAGATCGAGGTCGAGTCCAATAATGCCGGCGGCATCCTGGGCGGCATTTCGACCGGCGCACCCGTCATGTGGCGCATGGCCGTAAAGCCCACGCCCTCCATTGGCCGCGAGCAGCAGACGGTGGACATGGACGCTATGGAAAATGCCGAGCTCTCGGTCCACGGCCGCCACGATCCCTGCATCGTCCCGCGCGCCGTCCCCGTAGCCGAGGCGGCCGCCGCCCTTGCCATCTGGGACGCCCTCCTCGAAGACGCCGCCCAGCGCTAACTACCCACCCCTCAACATCCCCCGACACGTGAAAGGGGTCTCCATGGACCTTGCTGACATCCGCCAGGCCATCGATGGCATCGACACCACGCTCCTCAACAGCTTTGTCGAGCGCATGGACATTGCCACCGAGGTCGCCAAGTCAAAAATCGAGATGGGCAAGGCCGTCTTCGACCCCGCCCGTGAGCGCTCCAAGCTCAACAACCTCGCCAGCCGCGCGCCCGAGCGCTACGAGGCGCAGACCATCACCCTGTTCCGTCTCCTCATGAGCATGAGCAAGGCCGAGCAGCAGCGCTACATCAACGAGCTCAAGGGCATCACCGTCTCGCAAAAGGCCCACGCCACGGCTGCAGCCTCCGACACGCCCTTCCCTCAAACGGCCACCGTCGCCTGCCAGGGCGTCGAGGGCGCTTACAGCCAAATCGCCGCGTGCAAGCTCTTCGACGTGCCCGACATCGCGTTTTTCGAGACCTTCGAGGGCGTCATGTGCGCCGTGCGCGACGGCTTCTGCGAGTTTGGCGTGCTGCCCATCGAGAACTCCACCGCCGGCTCGGTCAACGCCGTCTACGACCTGCTCGCCCAGTTCGACTTCCACATCGTGCGCTCGCTTCGCCTCAAAATCGACCACAACTTGCTCGTCAAGCCCGGCACCAAGCTTGCGGACGTGCACGAGGTCTACAGCCACGGCCAGGCCATTGCCCAATGCGCCGGCTTTATCGAGGCACACGACCTGCACGCCACCAAGTACCCCAACACGGCCATGTCGGCCGAGATGGTCGCCAGCTCCGAACGCACCGACGTTGCCGCCATCGCCTCGCGCAGCTGCGCGGCGCTCTATGGTCTGGAGGTGCTGGAGCCCAATATCCAGGACTCGGACAACAACTACACGCGCTTCGTCGTCATCAGTCGCGAGCCGCGCGTCTACCCCGGCGCCAACCGTACCTCGCTCATGATCACCACGGCCAACGAACCGGGCGCCCTCTATCGCGTACTCGAGCGCTTCTACGCACTCAACATCAACCTTATCAAGCTCGAGAGCCGCCCCATCCCCGGCCGCGACTTTGAGTTTATGTTCTACTTTGACCTGGACTGCCCCTTTGGCAGCAGGGCCCTCGATGACCTGCTCGATTCCATCGACGACGTGTGCGAGAGCTTCACCTACTTTGGCAGCTACACGGAGGTGCTCTAGATGACCGATGTCGCCGCAAACCGCCCCTACGGCGTGCTGGGCCGCGTGCTGGGCCACAGCTACACCCCGACCATCTACAAGGAGTTCGCGGGGCTAGAGTATGTGCGTTTTGAGCGCGAGCCCGAGGACCTCCAGGCTTTTATGACGGGTGACGAGTGGGAGGGCACCAATGTGACCATCCCCTACAAGCGCGCCGTCATGGAGTATCTGGACGAGCTGAGTCCACTCGCCGAGCGTATGGGCAACGTCAACACCATCACGCGCCTGCCCGACGGCCGCCTGCGCGGCGACAACACCGACTACTTCGGTTTTCAGTGCCTGGTCGAGGAGCTGGGCGTCGAAGTTGCCGACAAGAAGATCCTCGTGCTCGGCGCCACCGGCGGTGCCGGCACCACGGCGAGCATGGTCTTGGGCGACCTGGGCGCCATCGTCGTGCCGGTCGGCCGTACGAGTGAGGTCAACTACGACAACATCGCGCAGCAGTCCGACGCGGCGCTGCTCGTCAACTGCACGCCTGCCGGCATGTTCCCCCACTGTCCAGACGCCCCCTGCACGCTCGAGGGGCTAGATGCGCTCGAGGGCGTTATCGACATTGTCTACAACCCTGCCCGCACGGGACTCATGCTCGAGGCCGAGCGCCGCGACATCCCCTGCATCGGCGGTCTGCTCATGCTCGTGGCCCAGGCGGCGCAAGCCGTTGAGCGCTACACCGGCCAGGTCACTCCGCGCGAGCGCATTCTGGACGTAACGGAGCGCCTGTCACGCCGCGAACAGAACATCGCGCTGATCGGCATGCCGGGCTCGGGCAAGACCCGTGTGGGCGAGCAGATTGCCCTGCTCACGGGGCGAGAGCACATCGATCTGGACCGCGCCCTCGAGGAGCGCCTGGGCATGCCCTGCGCCGACTTTATCGTCGAGCGCGGCGAGGCGGCGTTCCGCGAACAGGAGACGGCGGCGCTGGCCGACATCTCCAAGCGCAGCGGCCTGGTGCTTTCCACCGGCGGCGGCGTGGTCACGCGCGACGAGAACTACCCGCTGCTGCACCAGAACAGCCAGATTGTGATGCTCAACCGCAAGCTCGACGAGCTCGCCCACAAGGGACGCCCCATCACCGCCCGCGACGGCATCGGCAAGCTGGCCGAACAGCGCATGCCGCGCTACCGCGCCTGGGCCGACTACATCATCGACTCGCGCGATTGCGCCGCCAACACCGCCCAAGCCCTCCTCGACACCCTCCCATCCGCTCTCTAATCAAAACCACCACAAAGGGGACAGGCACTTTTGTGGTGGTTTTCCAATCGCAAAGGAAGCAACCATGAAAGCACTCGTCATCAACGGCCCCAACCTCAACATGCTCGGCATTCGCGAGCCGGGCATCTATGGCAACGACAACTATGACCGCTTAGCGCAGATCTGCCAGGAGGCGGGTGCCGCACAGGGCTTCGACGAGATCGAGGTCTTCCAGTCCAACCACGAGGGCAGCATCGTCGACAAGATCCAGGAGGCCTACGGCAAGGTCGACGGCATCGTCATCAACCCGGCGGCATACACGCATACGAGCGTGGCGATCCTCGACGCCCTCAAGGCCGTCGCCATCCCGGCTGTGGAGGTCCACATCAGCGCCGTAGAGACACGCGAGGACTTCCGCCAGGTGAGCTATGCACGACTTGCCTGCTTCGCCACCATCACCGGCGAGGGCTTGCAGGGCTACGCCCACGCGTTGGAGCTGCTGGAAAAGCATCTCGAAAAGTAAGCCTGCAACACTACCGAATAAATGACAGCGGGGAGGACCAACTTGGTCCTCCCCGCTTTTAATTACGCCTTCTTAATCACGAATGCCAATCCAATATCGCAGGCACAGCGTACGATTGACGCGAAGAGCCACGATGCCGGCAGCGTCATAAGCAGCGGCATCGTCTGCCAAGGAATAAACCAATCGACCGCGTGGATTGCAAAGATGGCAAGACTGGCCTGTCCGCAGAACACGAGCGATCGCTCAAAGGACCCCACAACCGGCACGTCTTTCAACTTCTCCAGCGCCATGGAAACCCAGCACACGCAGTAGCTGCCGGCAAGAGCGGCAACTGTCGCAACCACAAACCCATCCACGCGGCGGCTCGAAAGCTCAAGCCCACTCAGCGCGCCAAGGACAAGCCAAGCGACACCGGCTCCAATAAACAGCAGGGGCTTGCTCACGCTCGGCTCCAGCCCCCTTTGGCGCGCCGTATAGCCAACCCACATCAGCAGCACAATATAGCAGCTCAGATCCAAATCGAGCGGCAGGTAAACACCCATTAAGCGAGACACGCTAAATCCGCAAAAGGCAATCGCGGCACAGACAACACCCTGCCAAACTACCCCAATCCCGCGGCGATCAAACAGCCGCACAAGTACATTAAACAGTAGGCGCGACGTAAACAGCGCCGCCAAAAACCATGCCATGCCAACGGCGGTAACGCCAAGCCCAGGCACATCAACGCCCGAGGCAAACACAAGCGTCTTAAGCCCCGCAACCAGCGTACCGCTCGTCAAAGGAGCGCCGCTCATCAAGAACGTCGGCACCTGCCACGCCAGTGCAAGAACCACATACGGCACCAGCAGGCGCGACACCGAACCACTCAGCAGCTCGCGCCACGGCTTCGGCCTAAACGTATACCCGGCAAGAATAAAGAACACCGGCATGTGAAACGAGAAGATCGCGTGCCGCAAGGGAGAGGGATTTGGGACGGTGTGCCCCACAATGACCAGAATAATTGCGATCCCCTTTGCAATATCGATCCAGTCGAGCCTTTTGCTTCCCATTGCGAACCCTTCAAAACCACAGCACACAAGATGAAAAAAGCCCAGACCTCCAAGCGGTCCGGGCTTAATAAACGATGGTGCTCCATGGCGGATTCGAACCGTCGACCTTGGGATTAGAAGTCCCCTGCTCTATCCAACTGAGCTAATGGAGCATATAACCGCACGCCCAAGCAAGCGCAAGCCTGTCAGGCGCAAGTAATTATAACCTAGTTGAACTGCTCGCGGTACGCCTTACAGACCTCATCGACCGGGCCGTCCATGCGAAGGTCACCCTTCTCAATCCAAACGGCACGCTGGCAGATGCGCTCAACCTGCTCCATGGAGTGCGAAACGAACAGAACCGTCACGTCGCCGCTCTGGATAAAGTGCTGGATACGGTCCTCGCACTTCTGTTGGAAGAACACGTCACCGACGGACAGCGTCTCGTCAACGATCAAAATATCGGGCTCGGTAATCGTCGCGATTGCAAAGGCGATACGCGCAACCATGCCCGAGGAGAAGTTCTTAAGCGGCATGTCGACAAAGTTCTGAAGCTCAGCGAACTCGATTATGCCGTCAAAGTTGGCGTCGATGAACTCCTTGGTATAGCCGAGCAGGGCGCCATTCAGATAGATGTTCTCGCGGGCCGTCAGCTCAGGATCAAAGCCGGCGCCGAGCTCAATCAGCGGTGCGATGTTGCCATGGACCTTAACGCAGCCCTCGCTAGGCTCAAGCACGCCAGCGATAATCTTGAGCATCGTAGACTTACCGGAACCATTGGTGCCAACCAGACCGACAACTTCGCCGCGATGAATATCGAACGAGATGTGCTTAAGTGCCCTAAACTCCTCAAAGAACAGCTCGTGCTTGGCAAGCTTAATGAAGTACTCCTTGAGGTTGGTCAGCGACTCGGACGCCATGTTAAAGATCATGGTGACGTCGTCGACCTCGACAGCCAGAGGCTGCTCGCTGTAATCAACAACAGATTCAGTCATCACAGCACTCCTTAGATGTAGAGGATAAACTTGCGCTCGGACTTATGGAACACGGTGTAGCCAATGACAAGCGCAAGGACCGCCCAAGCGACGCACATACCAAACGTCAAAAGCGAGGGCGTGGTCTGGAACAAGAAGATATCGCGCATAAACTGCAGGTAGTTATACATGGGGTTCGCATACATCAAGATACGCACGAGATGCGGCATTTGCGCAATATAGTCAGTCGTCCAGAAGATGGGCGTAATATAAGTCCACGCCGTAATGACGACGCTCCACAGATGCATAACGTCGCGGAAAAAGACCGTAAGGGCAGAGAGCATCATGCCCAGGCCCATGCAGAAGCACATAAGCAGCAGCAGGCAAACCGGCAGCAGAATCAAATGCCAAGAAGGCATAACGCGGAACCACAGCATAACGATGGCGACGGCGACCAGCGAGAAGGTAAAGTTGACCAGCGAGAAGAGCACCTTCTGCACCGGGAAGACCCAGCGGTGCACCTTAACCTTCTTGAGCAGAGGGGCAGCACCCACGATCGACGTCAGGGCCTGGTTCGTAGACTCGGACATGACGGCAAAGGTAACGTTACCCACGATCAAGTACAGCGGGTACATCTCGGGCGTCATTGAGCCATTGCGGCCCTGGCCAAAAATCGTCGAGAACACGATGGCCATGACGATCATCATCAGCAGCGGGTTGAGCACCGACCATGCGACGCCCAGAACGCTACGGCGATACTTGATCTTAAAATCCTTGGTAACCAGCTGACGAAGGATAAACGCGTCCTTCTCAAATTCGTTCTTAGCAAACGTCGCAGGCAGACTGCGAGCTTCTTGTTGCTTTGTCTGATCCGACACGGATGCAACTCCTTTACTCGTAATCGTTGACAAACGAACAGTATAGACCCGACGGCCATGCAAACGATTCGCGCAACAAAACTGGAGAACTAACCCACATCTTAGGATGCCAAGCCCAAACGGCTATACTTTCAAGGATTGAATGTATAAGGAGCATTGAGTGAATTCTGAATCCATCGCCGTCATCATCCCCTGCTACAACGAAGCCCTCACGATCGGCAAAGTCATCGACGACTTTCACCGCGAGCTTCCGCAAGCGACGGTCTATGTCTATGACAACAACTCGTCGGACGACACCTCACGCATCGCCACCGAGCACGGCGCCACGGTCCGCCTTGAACCCCGTCAGGGAAAGGGCAACGTGTGCCGTCAGATGTTTCGCGACATCGACGCCGATTGCTACCTGATGGTCGACGGAGACGACACCTACCCCGCCGAGGCGGCCAAAGCCCTCTGCGAGCCCATCCTTAACGGCACAGCCGACATGACCGTAGGCGACCGCCTTTCCAACGGCACCTACGCCGAGGAAAACAAGCGTGCTTTCCACGGCTTTGGCAACAATCTGGTCCGCGCCATGATCAAGTGGATCTATGGCTACAGCTTCGATGATGTCATGACCGGCTACCGCGCCATGAGCCGCCCGTTCGTCAAAACCTTCCCCGTGCTTTCCGAGGGCTTCCAGATCGAAACCGAGCTCTCGATCCACGCCGTCGACCACCGCTGGCGCATCAAAGATGTACCCATCGAGTACCGCGACCGTCCGGAAGGCTCCGAGTCCAAGCTTAATACCGTCAGCGACGGCATTAAGGTCGTTGCGATGATCGGCACGCTGTTCAAGGACTACCGCCCTCTGAAGTTCTTCAGCCTGGTTGCGCTTCTGTTTGCGGTGATCGGCCTCGCCCTGGGCATGCCCATCGTTGTCGAGTATTTCCAGACCGGCCTCGTTCCGCGCTTCCCCACCGCCATGCTCGCCGCGTCGTTTATGTTCCTGTGCGGTCTGAGCCTTGCAACCGGATTCATCCTGGATTCCGTGGCAAAGGTCGAAAAAAAGCAGTGGGAGGTCAACGTATACAGCAAATACACCTACGACGACCAGCCCGACCACCCTACTTCCAAGCCAAGCAAGAGGTAAACCACCATGCCGCTCATCTCCATCGTCGTGCCGTGCTACAACGAGCAGGAATCACTTCCGATCTTTCTCAAAGAGCTCGATGGCGTCGTTCGCATCATGACTCAGCAAGACCCCGGCATCTCCTTTGAGACAGTCCTCATCGACGATGGCTCGGCAGACAAAACGCTCGCCGTCATGAAAGCAGAAGCCGCGGCGGCGCATCCATACGCCATCCGCTGGCACTCTTTCTCGCGCAACTTTGGCAAGGAGGTGGCACTACTCGCCGGACTCCAGCACGCAAAGGGCGACTATGTCGCCACCATGGATGCCGACATGCAGGACCCGCCCTCGCTCCTGCCGCAGATGTACGAGATCTTACAAACCGAAGACTACGACAACGTCGCCACACGCAGGACCACCCGCAAAGGCGAGCCTCCCATCAGGTCGTTCTGTGCCCGTATGTTCTACAAGATCATTAACCGCATTTCCAAGGCCGACATCGTCGACGGAGCACGCGATTTTAGGCTCATGAAGCGACCTATGGTCAACGCCATCATCTCCATGGGCGAATATAACCGATTCTCCAAGGGCATTTACGGCTGGGTCGGCTTCAAGACCAAATGGCTCCCCTACGTAAACGTCAACCGCGTGGCCGGCGAGACCAAATGGAGCTTTTGGTCGCTGCTCCTCTATTCCATCGACGGCATCGTCGCGTTTTCCACGGCGCCGCTCTCCCTCGCCGCCCTCACGGGTATCGTTTTCTGTCTCATTGCCATCCTGGGATTCATCGTCATCCTGGTCAAGACGCTTGTTTGGGGTGACCCCGTCGGCGGATGGCCGTCCCTCGCCTGCCTCATAACGCTGTTTGGCGGCATGCAGCTTCTGTGCTTAGGAATCATCGGTGAATACTTGGCAAAAGCCTACTTGGAAACCAAACGACGTCCCATCTATATCATTCGAGAATCCAACGAGGAATCTGATGACACGACCCAATAACAGCACACTCAAGAATGTGGCGCTCTACGCCGCCTGCTTCGCGTTTTCCGTCGCACTTTTTATCGCACTTGCAGCGGCGGGGCATGTCTACCCCTTTGGCGACAACTCGTTTCTCACCAACGATCTCAAATACCAATACATCGACTTCTTCGCGTGGTTTCGCCGCGTCCTTTTAGGAGAGGCAAACCTTCGCTATTCCTTCTCGCAAGGACTCGGCATGAACACATGGGGGCTCTATAGCTACTACCTCGCCAGCCCCTTCAACCTGCTCTGCGCGCTGT
Organism: uncultured Collinsella sp.; assembly: GCA_938023905.1. Lineage (GTDB taxonomy): Bacteria > Actinomycetota > Coriobacteriia > Coriobacteriales > Coriobacteriaceae > Collinsella. Next base: position 11,360 of record CALJCO010000121.1, read on the forward strand.
TTCCCGCAGACAAGCTGACGCTCTTCATATTTGCCATAACCGCGCTCAAACTGGGCTGCATCCACATCAGCAGCGCTTGGTATGTGCAAAAGCGCTTTGACCTGTCCAAGCCCGCCGCATTCCTGCTTTCCCTCTCGTTCACGTTTTGCAGCTGGACCATCAGCAACCTGCGCAACCCTCTCTGGATCGATTGCCTCATCCTGCTGCCCATCTGCGCCTACGGATGCCACGAGCTTATCCGCAAGCGGCGCATGATCCGCCTCGTCATCGCAACCGCGCTCAATGTCATGTTCTGCTGGTATACGGCCTACATCAGCATCCTGTTCCTCTGCATCTTCGTATTGATCGAATTTGTCGATTATGTTGCAGAAAAAGGATTTAGCTGGAAGCTCATGCTCGATCGGGCCCTGCGATTCGCCGGGGCCATCGCGCTTGGACTGCTTCTGTCCGCCTGGACCTTTTTGCCGACCATCCTTGCCATGTCCAAGGGCGGTCCCGTTCTAGCACTCGGCCCCCTACTTAAAACCAGCCTCAAGTCGGTCATCAGGGGCTTTCTTCCCTGCATGTGGGTAAGCAACGAAAGCACACCGCAGTTCTATTGCGGCATCATCATGATGCTGCTTGCGGTGAGCCTGCTGGTTAACCGCACGGTTTCAATCAAGACGCGCATCGCAACACTCGTCGTCACGATAATCCTGGTTGCAAGCTCCGTTTTGAGCCCGCTCGAGTACATCTGGTGCGGCATGCGCGTTCCCAACGGCTTCTACTCGCGCACGGCTTTTTTGCTGAGCTTCTTTGCGCTGTGGGCTGCGGGCTATACCCTGCAGATCCTCAAGGATCAACCTAAATTGCGCCAAGCCTATCGCCCCGCCGTCATCTTGCCACTCCTGGCGCCCACCGCTATTGAACTGTTTGCCAACGCTCATGTAGTATGGAACCAGCTCTACGCGGGCTATTCCGAAAATACCAACAGGGTCTATGTAGCCACCGCAACCAACACGATCGCTACCACTACAGAACGGGATTCAGCTCCGTTCTACCGCATCGATCGTACAACCACACGAGCCGATAGTGCCGCTCTAAACGAAGGCCTGGCACTAGGGTATAACCAGCTATCTTCTTATTCGTCCGCCAATAACCCGCAGGCAATTGCATTGCTCAACTCCCTTGGTTACAGCAGCGTCGGCGAATTCTCGACCCGTTATGCCGAGCCCATTCTTGCCGTTGATGCCCTGCTAGGAGTCAAGTATGCCATCGCCGAGCAAGCTCCCGCGGGTTATGTAATGGCAAAGGCGAATCAGCCCGAATCCGCAACCGCGGTCTACGAGAATCCCTATGCGCTCAGTGTAGGCATCACGGCTTCAAACGATATCCAAAACAGCACATTAGAGGGCGAAAACCCCTTCGAAAAGCAGAACGACCTGTACAGCAAAATACTGAGTCGTAAGGTCGAGCTCTATACCAAAATCGAGGCCGCAAAGACGGAGGATGGCGAGAGTCTAAAGCAATGGAGCGTTACCCTGCCGGCAGGCTCCATCGGATACCTCTACATCAATAAAGATACGAGCGCCGGAAGCTATTGGCCCGTCGCCCTCACCATCGATCAGCGATCAATCAATAACGAAGCCTGGAGATTCGACAATAATATCCGCCAGATTGCGGATGCATCGGACGCCCCGAGCCAGCATACGGTGTCAATCGGAGTCGCAGAGGGCTATACAGACATGCCCCAAGACAATGAGCCGGTCTTTTACGCCCTCAATCTGGACGTTTTCGAGCAGATTATTAGCGAGCTTAAGACGAGCGAGTTTATTCCGACGGTTTTTGAGGACGGAAGAATCGAAGGCGAGTATACCGCCAAGGACGACGGCAACCTGCTGCTGAGCGTTCCGTACGATGAGGGCTGGAACGTAACGGTAAACGGAACCGCCGCAGAACTAACGCCCGCCGCCGATAAGGGTTTGTCATCCCTGAACATGCAGAAAGGCTCGAATAGGATCGTGATGACCTACAAGACTCCGGGCGCCCTTGCGGGGCTTGCAGTGAGTCTGGCGACCTCCGCCCTTGTTGCAGCGGGGCTATTCACCAGGCATAAGAAAAGCCGCCGTTAACAAGCGGCGGCTTTTACTCTCGAAAAGTTAATAGCGGCTAGAGCGTCCTGATGTACTCCCCCAGCTCTTCCTCCCAGTCGGGCATGTGGAACCCGACCGACTCGAGCCTGGACAGGTCGAGCGCGGAGTGGACCGGGCGCGGTGCGACGGGGCCCTCGGCGCTCGCGTAGTAGTCGGCGGTCGAAACCGGCACGACCTTCTCCCCGTTGCCGTTGGCGGCCTCGAAGACGGCGCGGGCGATATCGGCCCAGCTCTTCACGGTGCCGGAGCCGGTGCAGTCGTAGGTGCCGCAGGGGGCCTTCGCGTCCAGCACGTGGAAGATCGCCTCGGCCATGTCGCGCGTGAAGGTCAGGCGTCCCAGCTGGTCGTCCACGACCGTGACCTTGTCCAGCCCGTCCTCCGGGTCGGCGACGCGGTCGGACAGGCCCTTCGTCGTCTTGACGAAGTTGCGGCCCTCGCCGATGACCCAGGAGCTGCGCATGATGTAGTGGCGCGGGCAGCCCGCCACGGCGATGTCGCCGGCGGCCTTGGTCTGGCCGTAGACGGACAGCGGGGAGAACGGCTCGTCCTCGGTGTGGACCTCCGCGGCGCCGTCGAAGACGTAGTCGCTGGACACGTGGACCAGGGTGATGCCGTGCCCGGCGCAGGTGCGCGCGAGAAGGGCGGGCCCCGTCGCGTTGGCCTTCCAAGCGGCCACGCGGCCCTCGGGGGTCTCGGCCCTGTCCACCGCGGTGTAGGCGCCGCAGTTGATCACGGTGCCGTAGAGCGACCAGTCGTACTGCGCGTAGGCCGCCGGGTCGGACATGTCGAAGGTGTCGATGTCGCAGAAGTCGAAGTCCTTCGCCACGCCGCGCTCCTCGGCGAGCTTGCGGACCGCGCGGCCCAGCTGGCCGTTGCAGCCGGTGACGAGCGTCCTCTTGGGCGCCATGGGGACGACGTCCCTCAGCATCGGGTGGTTCAGGTCGGCCTCGGAGACGGTCGCCTCCGAAAGCGGGATCGGCCACTGGATGTTGAGCTCCGGGTCGGCGAGGTTCACGAAGGTGTAGGTCCTCTTCAGCTCCAGCGACCAGTGGGCGTCCACCAGGTACGTGTAGGCGGTGCCGTCCTCCAGGGCCTGGAAGGAGTTGCCCACGCCGCGCGGGACGTAGATGGCCTTCGACGGGTCGAGCGTGCAGGTGAACACCTTGCCGAAGGTCTCGCTTCCCTCGCGCAGGTCCACCCAGGCGCCGAAGACCGAGCCGCGGGCCACGGAGATGAACTTGTCCCAGGGCTCGGCGTGGATGCCGCGCGTGACGCCGCGGCTGTCGTTGTAGGAGACGTTGTTCTGGACGACGCGGAGGTCCGGGATGCCCAGGGCGCACATCTTGGCGCGCTGCCAGTTCTCCTTGAACCAGCCGCGCGAGTCGCCGTGGACGGCCAGGTCGACGACCTTGAGGCCCCCGATGCCGGTCTCGGTGACGGAGAGGTCCTTCTCGAATGCGATGTCTGCCATATCGTAAGTTCCAATCGTGATTCGGGTACCACTCGCGGGAACGCAGGATCATCCCCATGCCCTGCGACCCCGCGAGGGGCACCCGATGATGTATACGTCGGGAATCCGGGCCTACTGCCCCTGGGCGCGGTAGCGCGCCTCGGTGGCCTCCTTGGCCGGGCGCCACCAGGACTCGTTCTCGACGTACCAGTCGATCGTCTGCTTGAGGCCCTCGGCGAAGTCGGTGTGCGCCGGCCTCCAGCCCAGCTCGCGCTGGAGCTTCGTGCTGTCGATGGCGTAGCGGCGGTCGTGGCCGGGGCGGTCGGCGACCCAGTCGAAGTCCTCGGGGTCGCGCCCCATGGCCTCCAGGATCATGCGCAGGACCGTGATGTTGTTCCTCTCGCCGTCGGCGCCGATGAGGTAGGTCTCCCCCGTGCGGCCCTTGGTGAGGATGTCCCAGACGGCCGAGGAGTGGTCCTCGGTGTGGATCCAGTCGCGGACGTTCTCGCCGCGGCCGTAGAGCTTGGGGCGGACGCCGTCGATGATGTTGGTGATCTGCCTGGGGATGAACTTCTCCACGTGCTGGTAGGGGCCGTAGTTGTTGGAGCAGTTGGAGATCGTGGTGCGCAGGCCGTAGGTGCGGGTCCAGGCGCGGACCAGCATGTCAGAGGACGCCTTGGTGCTCGAGTACGGGCTGCTCGGGTGATACGGCGTCTCCTCGGTGAACTTCGCCGGGTCGTCGAGCGCCAGGTCGCCGTAGACCTCGTCGGTGGAGACGTGGTGGTAGCGGATGCCGTACTTGCGGACGGCCTCCAGCAGGCGGAAGGTGCCCTCCACGTTGGTGCGCAGGAACGGCTCGGGGTCGGCGATGGAGTTGTCGTTGTGGCTCTCTGCGGCGTAGTGCACGATGGCGTCGTGGCCCGGGACGATCCTGTCCAGCAGCTCCGCGTCGCAGATGTCGCCCACGACGAGCTCCACGCGGTCCGAGGGCAGCCCGGCGATGTTCTCGGGGTTGCCGGCGTAGGTCAGCTTGTCCAGGACGGTCACGTGGACGCCCGGGTGGTTGTTCACGACGTAGTGCACGAAGTTGCTGCCGATGAAGCCGCAGCCGCCCGTAACGATGATGTTCTTAGGTTCAAAGATCTCAGACATGAAACTCCTCATTATATGTTTACGCAGCAGCTTGCTTTTTCAGCTTATCGATTAACTCATCTTCAGAATCAACAAACTCATAAGGCTCATATTCACCGTATGCAGAGGGACGACTAATTGTAACCAACTGAAGATCAGAGGAACCGAACTGGCTCTCAACCTTATCAATGAAATCAATCAAATCTTGCCCAGGTTTTGCGCTAAGTGCAAACGATCCTTCTTTCGAAAACCACTTAGCAACCAGATAACACATCATCTAACCTCCTAACAAAATCATCCTCGCGATGGATATAGCCTCTCTCGTATGCCAAACGAAGCTCGAATCCAATATCGGGATTATCAAAACGTTTATAGACATATTTATGAAGCCAGTTATTTATCTGCCTATCGTAATACGTATTGTACTGAATCTCCACTGGGTAGTACCCAGGCTTGCGGGTGAAATACACATGAACGCCCCTATAGCCATCGTCAACAGACTTGCCTTGGGACATATCAACTACCTTTAGACATGCTTCGTCGACTTCGAGAATGTCTTCGTAAGAATCAACCATTGAACGAAAGCCCAATAGGTCATTAAACACTTTTCGAACTTGGTGATCAGGATAATAGCGATCATATTTGAGCGAAATCGACTGAGCACTTTTAATACGATAGTCGACAGGCAGGTCAGCAAGAACGCCCAGGGAAATATACCATTTGCGGACACGATTCAATTCATCCAGCAGCTCATCACGATTGAAATAGTGAAGATTCTTCTTAAGCGAAATGCCCAGCTCACTTTTATAAGATAGCGAGGAAAGAAGCTCGAGAGACAAGCCGTCTCGCTTTAAAATAGCTTCCATAATCACCTACCAACACACGACCAGAGCCTTGCTAAATTCCCATTTTGGCGAACAACTTGCCTATTGCTTCTTGCTTCTCAACTGGCAGACGCCCATTGGCTAAACGTTTTGCGGACTTAATCGAGGCGTCCGTCGCCAGCCCCTTATCGTACGCTTCGCACAAGGCTCTCGCGCCCTCAACAGAGGCGACACGAATAGGCACTTTGATACTCGACGTTGCCATTAATATCTTCTCTCTCCCCTGCGGCGGGAAATCTTAACGAGATGCGAACCGTTCATAAGCAGTACCTACAGATACGGAATCGACTCGTGAATCAATTCGGCCATGTTGTGAACGATTCGGCCGCTATTCACGACTTTAATTTTAAAATCCTCGCGACCAAAGTCCATCACATGATAGAGATTCACAACAAGTTTGCGGTCTTTCGCCATGTCGAGAATCCACTTGGCACAGTTGTCACCACAGGTAGAAGCGTTAAAAATTTGCTTACGATCAAATCTCATAAGCAGCAGCGTTTTCACGCCACCAGAAAGCTGGAGTGGGGAGATGGATCCAAGCACAGGGCTTTCGATGACGTTTTCGGAAACAACATCCGATCGATCAACATCTTTAATTATCGAGACTGCATAGGGATCCGTAATCCAAGAAGACCGGTAAGAGTTTTTGAAATATGTCGCTGTGTTGTAAATCGCTTCTGGCATATCGCCAAAGTAGACGCTTAACACATCCACTCCCAATCATATTGTCTTTATGGTCAACGTAATCATAACGAAAGGGGCCACCAGATAAACGGTGACCCCTAAAAGAAAACAAGCTTGCGCTAGTACTCGCGCGGGCTGTTGACGATCTCGCCGGCGGCGACCTTCTTCAGGTGCTGCCCGTAGACCGACTTGCCGTAGGCCTTGGCTGCCTCCTCCAGCTCGGCGGTCGTGATCCAGCCGTTCTCCCAGGCGATCTCCTCGGGGACCGAGACCGGCAGGTCCTGGGAGTGCTCCACGGCGCGGACGAACTCCGCGGCCTCGTGCAGGCTCTCCATGGTGCCGGTGTCGAGCCACGCGTAGCCGCGGCCGAGGGTGACCACGGACAGCGTCCCCTCCTCCAGGTACATCTGGTTGAGCGTCGTGATCTCCAGCTCGCCACGGGCGGAGGGCTCGACCTCGTGCGCCTTGGCGGCCACGTCGCCCGGGTAGAAGTACAGGCCGGTGACGGCGTAGGAGCTCTTGGGGCACTCGGGCTTCTCCTCGATGGAGACGGCCCTCCCCTGCGCATCGAACTCCACGACCCCAAAGCGCTCGGGGTCGTCCACGTGGTAGCCGAAGACCGTGGCCCTCCCCGACTCGGCGTTCTGTACGGCGCGCGTCAGGTGGCGCGACAGGCCGTTGCCGTAGAAGATGTTGTCGCCGAGCACCAGGGCGCACGGCTCGCCGGCGATGAACTCCTCGCCGATGGTGAACGCCTGCGCCAGGCCGTCCGGCGAGGGCTGCTCGGCGTAGGACAGGTTCACGCCGTAGCGCGAGCCGTCCCCGAGCAGGCGCTCGAAGTTGGGCAGGTCCGTCGGCGTGGAGATGACCAGGATGTCCCGGATGCCAGCCAGCATGAGGGTGGACAGCGGGTAGTAGATCATGGGCTTGTCGTAGACCGGCAGCAGCTGCTTGGAGGTCACGAGCGTGAGCGGGTACAGGCGGGTGCCGGACCCGCCGGCGAGGATGATGCCTTTCATATAATCCGTCCTCTGTAATCGAAAATAGTTATAAATCAAGCGGTTAGTAAGAGTTTGATATTCTTTAAGTTAAACCTTCCCAATATTAACGAAAGAAGCAATTGATGAACAACCGCAAGGACACAACCCGTAGAGACGACATAACGAACGTGAGGGCCCTTGCAATATTCCTTGTAGTCCTAGGCCACAGCATTATTCTGTATTCAAGTGCGTGGGGATATTATCCAACTGAACAAAAATCAATTCTGTTGGATAATCTCAAATTCTTAATTAACGGAATCCAGATGCCCTTGTTCTTTTCGTTATCTGGCTTTTGTTTTTTATGGAGCTGGAATCGATCAAGCGATTTTATAAATCAGGTCATTAAAAAAGCTCAACGCTTAATTTTCCCCTATATCATGATTGGAATATGTTGGCTCTTCCCCATCAGGATGCTCGTTAAGTATCCCTATTACAATGGCCTAACTGTACCGCACATCATCTTTAAATCAATTCTGTTGGGCGAAGACAACGGTCACCTTTGGTTTCTCCCGACTCTTTTTTTCATTACAGCAGCCACGTCGTGCATCTTTCAAATACTCGAAAAGAGCCCTCTAACAAGTTTTAAGGTTCCGATAGTTTTCGGCGCTTCAATTTATCTTTACCATTTTGGAATACCATCAGCGAACAGATATATCAATTTGGCAGAAGCAAATGCAATATGGTTTGCGCTTGGCCTAACAATCCACTACTTGGAAGCAAACAAATGGTTCGAGAGCTATAAAAGGCGTAAAAGCATATCAATAGTCCTAATACTATTATTCCTTGTAAACTTACTAAAACAAGTGGTGCCCCCCATTGCTTCCACCGCCCTTACTTGCATGGCGCTTGCATCAATTTATTGTGTCATCCCCCAAAAGGCAAACCTACTAACCGAAAAGATTAGCAAAAACAGTATGGGAATATATCTTTTTCATTCTCCACTGGTTTACATTTCTTTTACCTACTGGCCCAACATAGCCCCAATGGCGATGGCAGCAATTAACCTGATTGGATTTGGATCAGTCGCCTATATGTTGACGAATCTAATTCGAGCCACAAATATGGGTTGGATAATCGGAGAAACGCCAAAGGCACCACACGATAAGAAATAGGGAAAGCAATAGCCAAGGAATACAGCTAATTAAACTGTTTCTTCCATTTATCGATGCTCGTCCAGGGAAGATTAATCTCAGTTTTAACGGGATGGTTTACCCAATCAGCTAATTTATGGAGATAGCCGTCCTCGCGTTCAAGAACGGGAAGTCCCGTGTCTTCACCGATTTGGCGGGCTCGATTATCAATTGCAATAATTAGAGAGCGATGTCCTCCATTTAAACAGCGGATGCCCGCATGGAGACGCGTCCCCACATAATCAAACTCCTCGGTTTCAATTACACGATTAAGCTCTTCGGTATTGGGGCCTATGACATTAAATTGCTTCAGATCGACTATTTGATCAAGACACCAATCAACATCATGGCTTCCTTGAATCCAAATCGTTACCTTTTCGTATTCCGACGACAGCAATTCCAGCATCTTACGGTCACGTTCCGCATCGAAACAATAATCGGTAATTGACGTAACAACGTTTTTAGAACGCTTAGAGGATATCTCGAGTTGCCTAGATGGGGTTAACGACCACATGGTCGGACATGCGGTATTAAGAACATTCTCTATGCCAATAGAGTTAAGCCTCTTCTTAGTCATTTCATCTCGAACACTATGAAGATATTCATCGGATAGCAAGGTTTTATAGAACTTCTTTGTATAGGCGTCGATCGCATCGTCCACCCCAATGTCAGACATGCCCACGCCGAACAAAACAACGTTTCTATTATTGCCCAACCGCTTGGCAAGCGCCCATTGCTGCTGATCAGCCATATGCGTATACAGAATATTTGTGCCGCACAACAGCTTTACGTGTTCAGGATACATTTCAAGCTCTTTGGAATAATAGTGCGTTGCCACATGGGGCAACGCAGCACCAAAGATTTGATCCGCGATACAGCCACAGGCATCCATGATCACATGGTCACCAGAGTTCTCGCTTCCCATAGCCGTATCCAAAAGGAGATAGCGTTCCTGCTTAACACCATCGGATTTTTCATCGTGCCTGCGTGATGTCGCAGAGGCTTTAAGTAGCTGAGTCCATTGGTTAAAGCGCGCCATTAGTTTCTCCGAAATAAACGTTTGAGTAGAGCAACGTGACCGCCAACGACACCCGTCGATGCAGAAGGCTGACACGGTTCACAATATTCATCAGATAGGTTAAAAACGGCAGACACGCTGCATGCGCCACTTTCAACCGAACGAACAACAGGATGAGCGTTGCGAGAAGGCGAAAGACAGACAAGTTGGCTTAGCTCGGCGACGCAAAGCGGATTTTTGCCGTCTTCCGCAAAAGAGTATATATGAATGCGAAGATAGGCCTCTTCATCATCATTTAAAAACAGCGGAACATGCCCCGCAAAATGGCCGTCCCTAGATTCAAGACTAATCCAGCGAATATCAGACTGATCAAGGGCGCGCCAAACAACTGCGCGAACATCCGCAGGCATCAAAGACGACTCAAAACGCACAGTCAAATCAACAGAAGAAGCTTGGATAAGCGTTTGAGACATGGCAGACGATAGCAATCGAGCATCAGCAAGACGATCGCTGAGCAAGAAGACCTTACTTTGTTCTTCAGTTTTTGGCACATTCCCGAAGGCGGACTTCCCGCTAGCCAAGGATGGCTCTTCATTCAGATAACGCGTAAAGGCCTCGAAGAACATTTCATTTTCACGCTTAATCGACGTACAGCTAAATCTATTAGGCGAATCGCATTTTGAGCCTGAAAGAGCCTCAAGAATAGAAGAAGCAATGCCACAAGCAGAGGGCTCAGCGAGGTGGATGGTGCCCTCCGGAAAGTCGAGTAGGTTATTCTCACGGTTTATTTCAATTACCGAGAGCTTCGATGCAAGCATTTCGAAAGGCAGGCGAGAGGGATTAGTCACGCTCAACGATACGCCGGCAACACACTTGGCATAAAGCGAGGCGCATTCATCAGCAGTCAAGATGCCGAGGCCGCGTACGCGTGGATCATGAATGGGAGGCATTGCGTCTTCGCCGTATAAATAAACGACAACTGCATCGTCGAGCTTGAGAAGCAATTTAATTGCATCAAGCAACATGCCAGACAAACGTCGATCCTTATTGGATTGATAGATAGCACAGACGGCATACTCTCTGCTTAGATTTTGTTCCTGCGCAGTATATATATCGCTAACGCCAAAATCACAATATGGGACTTCATGCGAATAATAGGGTTCAACTTTTTTAGAAAGCCATCTGCCTATCGTTATGGGGTTTAGTTCATAACGATAACTTGCTTCGGCATTTAGATACATCTCCCCCATCGGATAGAACCAAGGTTCAAAATCCTGAATGAAGTAGAACTTATGGGCGCACTTCTGCATAGATGCAAAGTGCGCCGTATTCCAAGCGGTGGCGATTACTGCAAAAAAATCCTCGGGCACACTCGGTGCCACAAGAACTTCTTTAGGCGAATAATCAAACCAATCCTTTATTTCGGCCTGAACTCTATGAGCACTTTTGTATGCTTCACAGCCCGGCATAATGTAAAAGTAGTTCTCATATCCACGAGAATCTAGAAAGGAAGCCTTGCTGCAGATGGTTCGAAAGCCGCCAGAACCCTTTGCCGGCGGAGATATTATCCAGGCAATTTGTTTCATTTAAAGCACTCAAATCGCTTCGTAGTCAAAAGGATCGAACTTATATAACGCTGCGCGCTTGGGATCTCGAGAAAAGTTAACGGAGAACCATGGATCCCCCTCAGAGAATCGTTCGGACCAGTTATGCAGCAATCGTGCCTTATCCTCAAAATGCTTATGAGAGCGAGATTTACTATCAAGGGATTTGTCAACACATGCCAAATGGTAGAGACATGCCTCTGGTGTATAGATCACCTTTAACCCAGCCTGAGAAGACTTGAAGCAAATATCAACATCCGAATAGTCAAGAAGATACGACTCGTCAAAACCACCCAGACGATTAAAATGTTCGCGTGAAATAGCTAAGCAGACTCCACTCACCGCCGATACATCCCTCACGGTCAATGGCATATAGATATAGCCAGGAGAAGAGCGATGAATGCCTTGCGATAGGTTGACGATTGATTCTCCAACATAAGACAGGCCTGCCTGTTGCACAATGCCGTCAAGATCGCACGTCATTGTTCCAACAACGCCAACATCCTCTCGTTGGGAAAAACCAACGAGAGTCTTTAACCACAAGGAGTCTAGTGCCTGAATATCGTCATGAACAAAGACGAGTTGCTCGCCATGCGCGGCAAGAGCACCGGCATTTCTCCATGTAGATATATTAAACGGGTCATCAAGCGCGTGAACGATATAGCGACAACGAAGTCCAGAGATCGATTGCTGAACAGCAGCTTCCGCATCCTGCGAGCACACGAAAACAACTTCAAGATCATCAAAATCGGTGTCATTGATTGAAGATACAAGAGTCGAAAGAACCGAAGAATTGCCGCGGGTGGTAACGATTAATGAACAGGACTCAGATGAAGAAACATCATAAATAGGGCTATATCTAAAAGCACGATTATGAGAGTTGACCACAGTCGCCTTGATACCGCATCTATCAAGGTGCTCCTGAACCGCTTTTATTCCAGCAAGGGTTGCATAGGGCTTACTATCGGAATTACCCGCAGTCGAATTCTCGCTTATTCTCCAGTGATACAAGATTTTAGGAACGTGATGGATCGTCCCACCAAGTTCGGCAATCTTCAGCACCATGGCATGGTCTTGGGCGCCATCCAACTCGCTGTTAGAAAGGTCAATTCTGTCTAAACATGCCCTTTTAACAGTAAGAAGGTGGCAAATATAATTGTTGTCACGAGCCATATCAAGACTAAAATCCGGCTTAAAAGTAGGATGAGCCAAGGACCCGTCAGGCAATAGCTTATCTTCATCACAATAAAGAAGATTGATTTCAGCATTTTGATTTAAAGCACAGGCGTACTCAAACAAGATATTCGGTTCGAGAACATCATCATGATCGAAAAAGCAGAGGTAGTCTCCCTTGGCCATCTTGATTCCGACATTGGTGTTCTCAGTGATACCTAGATTGCCCTCAAGATTAGTCACTATAATTCTAGAGTCTGCAGTCACATACTCGGAGACCAAGTCGCTAAGGCCCTCGTAATCTGGCGTAGAGTTAACCAGGATGAGTTCCCAATTCGAATACGTCTGAGCAATGACAGAATCAGCCATATCCCTGAAGAAATTCAAGGGAGTCTTATATAGAGGAACGATGATTGAAAACAAGGGCTGGTATGCAAATTTTATTTGCGCTTGTACCCGCGAATCGGATCCAGTCAATCTGCGCCCAGAAAACCAGGACAAATAACGGGGTTGATCGAATGCGGACACATGGTTCCGATCAACCTCATCCAAAAGCTCCTTGAGCATATCTTTCTTTAGATTGATAAACGTATCCAGATGACCAGAAGCCCTGTGCATGCAAATGCACAGGCTATCCCCGACCTCAGGAATATGAAGCGAGAAATTTGTTAAACAAGGATTCGCATCGGCTATTAAGTTATTAAATAACAAAGATTCCCCAACAACGCAAGCTTCTTCATTAAAAGCGATAATACGATCACCCTCAAGGCAATCAGTACCCGAAAGAACACCTCTAACGATTACGCCATCAACGCAGGGAATAAAGCTCTCAATTTGGATAGAAGCGAGCGCATGCACGCCAGAACGGTCAATATTGCGAAATCGTCCACAATGCTCCGCGTGCAGCAAGCCGTTAACTTTCGACTCAATCGAAAACTTGCCAGGATTGATGCGACGCTGATAAATTATTTTATCTCCGCTAAAGAAAGAAAGAGATTGGTCGACACCAAAATCGGCAAGGACAACAATAAATTCAGTCTCTGAAAAAGGGATGATTCTTGCGGGCAGAATTTGCCCATTGGGTGATTGCGACTCCACGGCATCCGGGAAAACGGATGCGGCTTCATACAGTATATATAGTTTGCCGTCGCCACGGCAATTTAGCTTATTGTAAAATTCGGTATTAAAAACTATGCCCATATCAGCAACACTTTCCAACAACTAAAACAAACTCGCAAATCGTAGCCAAAGCAAAAGGGAATACGAGGCATATCAATATGAATCGTTTACTGTCCCCAAAGACCAAGCGGCTCTGGTTAAGAATAAACGATAGGCACGGAACCAGAAGTGGCAAAAGGTAGCGACTCTGGCAACCATTAACTGTCCCCAATCCAACGGGAGTAAAAGACACATAAAGTGCAGTTGCCACCAAAATCACCGTAAACAAAAACACAAATGAGGCCCAAAGAAATTGTGCGAGACCAATATGCTTAACGCTAATCGAATCTGCCGAAAAAAGCCCAAACAATAATAGGCAAACAGCTGGAAGTACCTGAACCAACCCACGGATTGCATTTACAGAAATCTGAGCAGCAAGCGATCCAAGGTATGCAAAGTTCAATGCATATCCAGAAGAGGTTATCGGATTTAAATAATAAGTTGAAAAATAATTGGCGAGTATTTCAGCGTAGCGCAATGGATCGGCGAGAATGAAAGCGATTTGCTGACCAGAGTTGACATCGGAGCCGCCTCGCATATCGCCAACGTTGGATCCGCTAGCCGTTGAAAACAAGAACGGAAGCGCAAAGGAGGCAAAAGCAATCAAGCCCAAAACAAACACGGCAGCATAGTAATGAACTCGTTGTTTCGAGCTAACAAAACGATTTCGCGGAACCATAAAGAAAAGACCGATTATCGGAAAATACACAGCTTTGACTGCGAGTCCTAAAAAGGTAAATAAAAATGCGAGTGATATATTGCGAACTGTAAATTCATTTAAATCACCCCATGCATACCTCAAAAAATAAGCAAAACCGAGAATGGTAAACGAAATGAGCCATGCATCATATGAGAAACACGACGCAAGAAAGATCGAGGTTGGCAGCATTCCCACAAAAGCAAATAGTCCCTTTTTCGAGGGCGTAACCTTGATTGCAATGGCAATTGCAAGACAGTAACTAAATAAATTGCAAATCCGAGCGAATTGAATCATAGAAGAAAAATCGAAATGCAGAAGGCGAGCGAGCCAAAGACCAATTGCCGAGGGAATATACCCAATGCTGCTAAGCGTATAAACGAATTCTTCATGCTTGTTAACTTGCACATGACCAGAAGCGATATCAGATCTATAGGAGCTATTCAGCTCCCTAGCATGCTCAAGAATTTCCGCTCGATCAAAATGGGAAAGAGAGGGCTCTTCATAGCCCTGCGCACGACGGACCGCTTCGTCAGTAAAGTAAATATCCGTATCAGTTTTTTGAGTTTCAAATAAATAAGATGTCGAAAGGGCATTGGAATAGTGAATTTGATCATCCCATGAAATACCCGTCGTTATCGGAGTGCTCACCACAAGGAACACACCAATTGAGAATGCAGCGATAAAGAAAGTGACGGGAAGGGCAGAGTTTCCCTTTCGAATGCCCGAGCAAGCCGTGAAAACCGAAGTTATGATTACCAGCAGGAAATAAACAACAGCATTAATGAACCCATTCACGAATGCAATCGTAGAGCAGCCAAAAACAATAAAGAATGCGATAATCAGCAGGGAAACGTAGTCGGTAGCCTTGACCCTCGCCGAAACAGAATGGAACAACGCTTTCAGAGAAAAGCCGCTTTGGAATAAATAGAGTATTGCGCAATAGAAAATTAGAAAAAAGAAAATGAGCCGCTTTTTATTCCAGTCAGCAATATTCGAGAAATGAGAAGCCGGCGAGCCAAGAACGGTGCAGCCCTCCCAGATGACCGCCACAGCAAATGCCGCAAGCAACAGGACTAATAATTGAGCGCAGCGACCAGGACAGTTGCCACGCTTTTTTTCATCATCTGAGGAAAGGAAGACACAATATGATTGCCAAATGGCAACATCTACAACGACGCAATAGAGCACTAAAACAAACAGCTGTGAGACAGAGTGGTTCACATAAAAGTGCTTCATGCACAGAAGCTCGACAATAAAGAGAAGAGCAACGAAGACGGCTTTCATTATTTGCTTTTGGTTTACGCATCGAGACAACACGGAGCTAATTCACCTTTATCCAAATCAAGCTGCAAGGGCCCTCGAAGAATCGTTCCCAGTCATCTGGATGACAAGTATGGGCACCAAGCACTGTTCACAACTGTTGAAAGTAATATAAGTAGGGAAATTCACATCCAGATGATTTATACGCCAAAGCGAAACGCATAGCCTACTTTTCCTTCTCCCTACTTAACGCAACAGCCTGAACAAGCGAGTTTAAACGCTCTTCCTGTCGAGAGAGACGAAGAGAATTGCAGAAATCACGGACCACAAGAACGGCAATAACGTAAAGGAACACGAAGTTAGAAGCCGACATGAAACCAAATAGACTCGAAAGCCACATTGCAACTTGTGGAAAAACGCCCAAAATTACAAAACTGACGCTGAATAGCAGCCAAAACAGAGAATCCAAAACTTGCATTTGGGATTTTTTTAATTTGCGCAATACAAACACGAATACCAAAACAGCGCAAACAAGAAGCAAAATACGAAGAGAGACCGGCAAATGGATCACCTAAACCACTGAACGACAAGGAGCGTAACGAAAACACGAACCATATACTGCATAGACCTAACAGGGTTAAGATAGCTCTCGCCACCTTGACGCTCGCGCATCTTAACCTGTACCTCTGAAATGGAATACCCTTGCTTCAAAAAGAGAGCGAGAGATTCTGGTTCCGGATTTAAGGTATTGTCGTAATAGTATTTCTTAAGAATATCCCGCCCAAATAGCCTAAATCCAGACGTGGGGTCACTGATTCTCTTGCCTGTCAGAATCTTTATTAGCACCGTAATCATACGCGAGCCGATCATGCGAAGCGTCTTGTCTTTGCGCACGCTTACAAACCTAGAGCCAATGACAATATCTGATCCATCAGATTGAGCCCTATCAACAAGGACCTTTATATATTCTGGACAATGCTGGCCGTCAGCATCAAACTGAACCATATAGTCATATCCATGATCAACCGCATAACGCGCAGCCGTCTGAAACCCAACGGTCAAACCACAGTTAATGGGCATATCAATGATGTCACAACCAAGATTCTTGCAGATAGCTAGCGTTCGATCTCGAGACCCATCATTGATAACAACAAAATCAAACTCAGGTGCAATTTGCCTGAGCTCGCATATCGTCTTTTCTATGCATTCCTCCTCATTATAAGCAGGAATAGCGATAAGAGTTTTGGGAGTCATATACACATAAACCGATCTCTAGTTTTTCTCATTATTATAGCGAGAGATATACAAATGGTTAAATAGACACAACGAATGGTGCACCCTTGATTATCAACTTAATCCGAACACTTCCCACATTCATCCGTACATGTACGGATGAATGTGGGAACCCGTTACCCTGAGAGCCGAACCGGTTGGCCCCGGGAGCTCGAAGGACGGCATGTCCGGAAAGAAGAAAAAGGGTTCCGAGAAGGCTACCCCGAGTGTCTACGGCAGGCTCACCAGACACGAAAGGGACACGGTCCAGAAGAAGCAGGAGCTGGACGCCCGCGCGCCTCCAGGGTGATGCTCGGCGGCGATGCGGAGGCGGCGCTAGACGCCTACAGCCTGGAGGACGTGCCCATCGGAAGACTCGAACTGACGCCGAGCCTCATCGAGAGGGCGCGCGCAGAGAGGCGCGACGCCTCGCTGGCCTAGCCTAAAGGCAAAACGGAATAGGCGGACCGACCGTCCGGCTGAGTCTGGAAAGAGATGCCAAACTGAGGGCGGAGAATGGTCACCGGACCTATCGAACACATATCCACCGTTCCTTCAACTGGGGAAACGGAATCCCCGGGGTCCATGGGGGCCGCGGGGGCGTTCGGCTAGCCGCGGGTACGGACTATCTGCGCAGCGTGTTCAGCTTAGATCGGGAATCAACCACGAATGGTACACACGGCATCGAGAGCCCCCGCAACAAACCTCGTCCTAGATTTCAAAGCTAGCAATCTTCCGAGTGTGAACTGCATGGTTACGCCATGTCTCTCTAAGCGTAGGTGCACAACTACGAGGTTTTCTCAAAAGTTTTAATTGTAACCACACGCGCCATATTAATGACATTCATTAAATACGACTTAGAGCAAAATGGGATTTGAAGCAATTGGGAAATACCTTTTGCTCGATTACCAGAATGAATACTTCTCAACCCATTATTAAATAATGTATTTGCCTTTAGATAGTTCTCAGCTCGGCGCCGATCGAACCGCTCGGCGACGATTGTATCAATCTTATCGACATCCAGTGATCGACCCTCTTTGAAAGCTGAACGTAAACACTGAGAAACAACGAACTGTTTATACAAATTGCTACGCGAAATGCTATTAACAGTCATTCTGTATCGAATGAGCGGCTCTGGAACATTTCCAATAGTGAACCCTTCCAGCTCGGCACGCAACAGCAAGTCATAATCTTCTGCTAGCGGAACAGACCGATACCCCATTTCAAATACAGACCTTCTTCCAAACCAACTCGGATGAGGTACGCAATTTCTAATCATAAGAGAACGCCTAACGCCTTCACCCGAACTTGGAATTGAATCAACGAGATATAATTGACTACCGTCTTCGTCAATGGCGTTCAAATAAGAACCCACTAGGTCAAGCTCATGTTCTTCAAGATACGACAACTGCCGTTCAATGCGCTGCGCCTCAGAAATGTCATCTGAGTCCATTCGGCAGATATACTGACCGCGTGAGACCTTGAACGCCTTTTCCAAAGATGCAGCAAGACCAAGATTGCGTTCATTTCTCACGAGGCAAATCCTGCTGTCATGAGAGCTATAGTTTTGAGCAATATCGTAAAGTGTGTTGTCATCTGGATTATCAAAAACAACAACAACCTCGATTCGATGGTAGGTCTGCTTTAAAATAGACACTAGTGCCTCAGTAAAATCTTTGGCGCTCTCCCTATAACAAGGCATGAGCACTGAAACCAACTGTGAATCTGTCAACTAAAACCTCCAACACCGCTGCGGGAGCAAACGCTAATGAAAACTACCGATAGTTTAATAGTCCTTCATGTGGCATATATTACAAGTGATTTCGCTTCTGGCGTGTCTACAGTGGTGCCTCAATACCTAAATGAGCAGTCAGAAATAAAGGACATGAATATAGCTCTATTAAATCTTACAAACTACAGGCCTAAAGATGCGAAATATCCCGTCTTCCATCAGTCATGCATAGAAAAACTTCCTGAACCGTTTTGCAATCCGTCACTCGTAATATTTCATGAGATATATAGGCCGGATCACATTAAACTAAGCCATTGGCTCAGAAGACGTGCGATCCCATACATCATCACGCCACATGGGTCTCTAACATATGTGGCGCAAGAACAGCATCATTTAGCTAAACAATTGCTTAATGTTTTCTTCTATAACGCCTTTATCCGCAATGCTGATTGTATCCATTTTCTATCGGAAAAAGAGGCGATGAGTTCAAACGGCTTTAAACATAGGAAAGCAAGCATTATTCCAAATGGTGTTAGCATCCCAAAAGCCAAAGCCTCAAACTTAGACAGCCGCATCGCGCTTTTTATTGGCCGCCTAGATATAGAGGTCAAAGGTCTTGA
This sequence comes from uncultured Collinsella sp., assembly GCA_938023905.1. Classification (GTDB taxonomy): domain Bacteria; phylum Actinomycetota; class Coriobacteriia; order Coriobacteriales; family Coriobacteriaceae; genus Collinsella. The sequence goes on from CALJCO010000121.1 coordinate 30,408, forward strand.
TCTACTGATCAAAAGTTTGCCGCTAATTGCTGATGAGCTAAGAGGGCTCGGAGCTAAAATCTACATCTACGGTCCAGACGAAGATGGGTCTATGGCCAAACTGGAACTACTTATTGCCGACAATCAAGTATCCGATATTGTTTTATTAAATGGTCCAGTTAATGGTCAATCTAAAGCGGACGCTTTTCTCCAATCGCAGTTTTATATCCAACTTTCACGCACTGAAGGTTTCCCGACGTCTGTTTTGGAAGCACTAGCATATGGCCTCCCAATTATTGTTACCGAGGGAACCACATGGAAAGAAACAGCGAACAATAAAGGAATTGGAATCGGTGTAGAATCTGATCTCGAAGCCATTTCTAACGCAATTCTCACCCTGTTCAATGACGATGAACTTCGTTGTAAACTTGCAAATGCAGCTAGAAAGTATGCAATTGAACACTTTCAATGGAAGGCCATTGCCAAGCGTCAATTTATTTTATACAGGGACATTGTAAACGGGCTTTCTAACTAACCATCTTGTTCTTCCAATACGGAAAGGGACTAAATGCTGTTTTCAATTATTATCCCTGCATATAATGCGGCATCCAGTTTGCCGGAAACGCTATCATCCATCTACCAACAAACATATGATGGCTATGAAATTATTCTCATCAATGATGGATCAGCAGACGCTACTGAAAGTGTCTGCAAAGTGTTTTGTGAATCTCACAACAATACTCATTACGTTAGACAAAATAATATGGGCGTATATGAGGCCAGGCGAAAAGGCGCGGAGATAAGCGCCGGAGATTACCTGGTCTTTGTTGATGCGGATGATTCTTTGCGCTTCGATACCCTATCTATTCTTGCTCGCGAAATCGATAAGTGCAATCCAGACATAATCTGTTTCAGCTATACAAGAAACCCAGACTATTCAAACGATCCGTTTATCAATCCCGCCCTTCCGTCTGGCATCTATGAAGGTGACGATCTCGCCGAAGTCAGAAAATGTTTGGCACGAGGGAAGCTCAATTCAATTTGGGGAAAGGCAATCAAAAGAAACTGTCTGATTGACGATTTAAGCAATACCGATACAAAGAGAATCGATTTTGCAGAAGATTTTCTGCAAATGATACCCATAGTCGATTCAGCCAGATCGGTTTTACAAATAAGTGATGCGCTGTATTATTACAATTGTCAAAACGGACAAAGTGCAACACACAGCTATAAGGAAAAACAGCTTTCAGATTTAACCTTCGTCACCTCAAGCCTAGTGAAAATCGCTGCTCGTTGGGGAGAAGAAACAGAAAGGCTGGCATGGAAAACAAGAACGGAACAGTATCTTTATCTCCTATCGATCAACGAGCTCAGTGACAATAATGAGACCAAAAAACGTAACTTTGTTTCAATTTCAGAGGCCTTATTTAATCCCTCAATTAAAGCTGATGTCCCTTGCAGCACCTACAGACCTGACAGCTATTTACTGTTCCTTGCGGCAAAGAATAAGCACTATTTGTTATCTCGAGTAGTAATACGCTGTTGTGAACAGCTAAAGCTATTGATACTGAAAATCTTGAGCTAATCGCCCTGTTGTCATCGCTCATTTTTCCTGGCACCGAGTAGTAAAACCAACCGACTTAGCCTTCGATAATCAAATGTCAGGCAAGCCGGTTGGTCATAAAAGTAATGAAAATACATTAGGCTATTCTGCTTAATAAGCGTCGCAGATTATCGCTTGATAAATGCAGATATGCTCGTCTTTTCGGATTCGTTTAGCCCAAACATCAAAACCAAGAAGAAATAGATAAAGAAATAAATTATTGCTGACACCAAAACCACCACAAGGCCAGATAAAAGGCTTTTAATTAGGTTATAGAACAGCAGCAAAGCCCCCGTACCGACAATAACCAAGACGGAAAGTTTGGCAATTTCAAGCCAAAATTTCTTTATGTTCAACCCAAGCTTTTCAGAGTAATACCAATTCATACAGAAACCGTTACCTATAACCATAGCGATGGCTGTTGAAACTGCTGCGCCCACTATGCCCATAAGCTTGAGCAATATAATCGTCACGACCACGTTGACAAGCGCAATCGCAAGATACATATACCCCCTATACAGGTAAACATTCGCAACCTGCATTATGGTAAGTCCCAGGTTCTGAATTAAGTCAATGGTAAATGGAACCATTACGATCAAGGCGATATAGAAAGCGTCTATATAGTCCTTACCAGCCCAAATAATGATGAAATCTTTCCCCAGAACAATAAATAAACTAAGAACAAATCCGCAGACGATAAAGGAAATGCGACCGACTTTAATGAAGAGATCCGAAATTTCAGACATATCCTTATTCTGGCAATACAGTTCTGAAACTCGAGGAAGAAAAACTGAAGAGGCTGCCGTACCGATTGTCATATAAATCGTGTAGATTTGAGATCCAACAGAATATACCGCAACGGCGGCAGCACCAAAATAATAGCCGACAATTAATTGATCGGTTTTCCAGAAAATCTGGTCAGCAATCGTCACCAATACAATCGCGCCGCTAAAAAATAGCAATCCTTTAGCCAGTTTCATGTCCCAGCCATGATATCTGAAACTAATATGCAGATTATATTTAGCAAACAAACGCTGGCTCACCGCGCACAACACATTTGTAACAAGCACAACTAAACATACGGCTAATGCATTCTTAAAAATTGTCGTAAGTCCATACACAATGAAAGGCTGAGCTATTAGGGCGGCCAATTGCGAGCCCTTCAAAAAAACGAACCTTTCATTAGCAGTTATCGCCGCAACGCTAATAGTGTTGTTCATGATAACAATTGTGTTGATCCCTAATACAACAAGCATTGCGGAACACTCATCAAGCTGTGAGTTTGTAAAACTGGCTGAATATACAAACCGAACAACCACGGCGAGAACGCAACTTATTAGCATCACGAACACAGATAGGACCCAGTACAGACGCCTAGCTATTGCGAGAGTATTCTCCATTAAGTCATTTTTGCCCTCTGCCATATACTTGCAATAAAAACGCCCAACACCGGCAGACAAAATCCCATTAATGGAAACTATATAAGACATGATAGAACCTATCAATTGATAGAGTCCGTATTCGTCTTGTCCAATGTTTTGCAACAACATCGGAACATATACAAAGCCGACTAAAGCCTGAGCCAGTATATAACCATATGTAATTATTATGCCAGTAAGTCTTCTGCTTGCGCTACTTATCAGAATCACCGTTTCACAATTAGTTGCTTCAAATACCATTCAGAAATTAAAGCACTATTTAATCAGAACAACCGATTGCCGAACCTCTCCTTTGTTCGCATTGTTAAAGCAGGGTCCGATTAAATTCCCAGGCAGAATTTGATGCCACATTTCATTGTCATGCGGATTATCTCCCCAGAAGAACCCAATATGACAGTCGATTGATCCGTCAGTCTTAAAGAAGATAATATCTCCCTTTTGAGCATAACCACTATTTAGCATATCTTGGACAGTACGGAACTCATACATTTTGCATCCCAAATCTCGAGCATAGCCATACCATCTCCAAGCGTTAATATAGCCGCCACCGCCTGGCCCCCCAGCCCAAGGAGAGTGATTATTATTCTGCGCAATACGATTGACATCGCCACCAACCGCAGCATAAGCATGAGCCACGAAGCCAGTGCAATTCATGCCAGTATAGCCATCCCATCTCGGGGCACCTTTTGGGTAAAGGCAACTATCATAGGAGAAGCCACCGGAATATCTCGTTCCTAAATAATAGCCATCAAATTGATGCGACGTAAGCCAAGTGACGAGTCCAATACGACTAACCCCCAAAACCGTTGAGCTGCCAAATGGGCTGTAGTAAATCTGAGTCGACTTCGACTGGAGAGTGCCATCAGGAAGCAAGACATCGCAGTAAAGATCGTAATAACCATCTTGCAATCCAAGTGCAGAGGGATTGAAATAAGCGTCATTCACACTGGAAAATTCTTTTAGAACACCCCATTTACTCCAGTCGGACTTGGCCCAAACAAATTTAAACTGAAATTGCCCAGATTTTTCAGCTGCAAGCGTTCCCAAATCAGCTCGAACTCCCCAAGAATTATTGCCATCAGTCGAAATTGCAGTAATCCTCGAGAAATCCCAACAGCTAATGATTGTTCTTTTTGTTTGGACAACTCCATCTGACCCCGAAACGTCACAGATCAATTCATAGTCTCCGGCGTCTTTTGGATCCCATTGCAAGTGTGAACTTGTGCCCTGTTGAGCAACGCCCCAGTCAGCCCAATTATTCTTATTCCAGACGAACTTATACTGTAAGTAATTAGTATCACCCGAGCATCTGGCATCGATCTCAGTGCTTTCATTAGGCCTGACAAGCGTTGCAGAAGAACTCAAGGACTCGTAATTCCACTTCTCGGAGCCAATCGAGCATTCAGTCTTCGTGGTCATCGTCTGATCGTTGGCCTCATCAATAACATCAACAAAAACGGTGACAGCGCCAGATTTATCGACTCTCCAGTCAATTGAGGATTTACCTCTGCCGGAGTCAATCACACCCCATTCAGCCCAGTTGTTCCGCATCCAAACATATTTGTATGAAATCTGATTATTCTTTCGGATGGTAATCCGAGGTGTAATTGAAAGCGTATCCCCTACGCACAAATTGGATGAATCAGATTTCAAATCTATTGAAGTGAAGTTAGATAGATTTCTCTCCACCCTGACGGGGAACCTCCAGGTCCTCACGTTGCCGGCCGAATCGACGGCGTCGACCAAGATGTTGACGTCGCCGGCGACCTCCGGCACCCAATCGCAGGAGGCCTCGGGCCCGAGCTGGCGGATGGTGCCCCACCTGGACCAGCCGCCCTGCTCCCAGACGAACTTATAGCGGACCGAGCCCGAGTTGCCGGACGCGGTCAGGCCGAGCGAGCAGCGGTCGCCCAGGAGAGGAGACCCTCCATCGGACGCCTTTGCCGAGAGGCCGTCGACAGAGTAGTCCTCTGAGATGCGAACGGGGAGTCTTGACGTCGACGTGAGCCCGCCGACCGTGACGTCGGCATAGAGAGTATAGGAGCCGGAAGACGGGGGCGTCCAGGTACAGGCGGCGGACTCAGATGCTGCCTGGATGACGCCCCACTTGGACCATGAGCCCCGTTCCCAAAGGAATTTAATCTTTGCGCCGGGAGCCGCCGCGGCGGAGATATTGACCTTCATTCCGCCGCTCCACTCGAGCGTATCCCCGCCGCTCACGGAAAGGCGACAGGCATCCACCCTGACGGGGAACCTCCAGGTCCTCACGTTGCCGGCCGAATCGACGGCGTCGACCAAGATGTTGACGTCGCCGGCGACCTCCGGCACCCAATCGCAGGAGGCCTCGGGCCCGAGCTGGCGGATGGTGCCCCACCTGGACCAGCCGCCCTGCTCCCAGACGAACTTATAGCGGACCGAGCCCGAGTTGCCGGACGCGGTCAGGCCGAGCGAGCAGCGGTCGCCCAGGAGAGGAGACCCTCCATCGGACGCCTTTGCCGAGAGGCCGTCGACAGAGTAGTCCTCTGAAACCGGCGAAGTTGCACTTAAATCATCGGCCCGTGTTGAATCTTCAATCTGTGATGGAGACAGGCCCGCTTCACTCAAACCAAAGCAAGGAGTTACGGCCAAACAGAAATAAAAGAAGAAAAAAGCGACACGGACAGCCTTACTTCTAAAGAAATGCATATAGAACCTCCCCGATAGTTCACTCCAACATAATATTGCTAGCAAGTAACAATTTAAGGCCAAGATTTTCCATACAAGTAAGGTCGACTACAACCAGCGCAGTCGACCTAGAGAATTCATATTGATATTAGCCAATTAAAGAAATAATGCGCGCAATATTCTGACCATACGTGTCACCCGGAACAGCCCAGCGGCCATTTAAATCTTCCAAATATGGCGCAACTCCGAGAAAACCCTTAGACTGAAGGACTTCATATCGAGGATCCACACAAGTGTTATTCAACGCCGCACCAGTAGCATATCCTTTAAGATGCTGGACTTGGGCAAGCAAGCCCTGATATACATCGTCAAATCTAGCGCCTCCCGATTGTTGATTGACGGCGCCCAGTCCGGCGAAATTGCACTGATTCGGCTTTACGGAACCTCCAAATTGCAACCATCCAGTCTCAAGCATAGCCTGAGCAAAAACAACTTCCGGACGAACCCCTTCAGAAACAGCGGCTTCGACAATTAATGAACAAAAATCACGAATAGTAGGTGCTCCCTTTGAAACAAATTCGTCTGAGGGATATGTATGTCCTGTTGATTCATATAAGTTCACCATAGCATCAACTGAAGTCTGCAGACTTCCCATAATTGGAGTACCCTCCACCGTGACCTTGCGGGTCAGGTGCCTCTCGGCGGAGCCGTCGATCACGTCGAGGTAGACGGTGTACTCGCCCGGCTCGGTCGGGGTCCACTCGCAGGAGGAGGAAGCGGAGGGCTGCTGGGCGACGCCCCACTTGGCCCAGCCGCCCTTCTCCCAGACGAACTTGTACTTGAGGCCGGAGGCGTCGCCGGACACCTTGGCCTGCAGCTTGACCGGCTTGCCGCAGCGGGCGTCGCCCGAGACTTCGAGCGACTCGACGGAGTAGCGCTCGCCGACCGTGACCTTGCGGGTCAGGTGCCTCTCGGCGGAGCCGTCGATCACGTCGAGGTAGACGGTGTACTCGCCCGGCTCGGTCGGGGTCCACTCGCAGGAGGAGGAAGCGGAGGGCTGCTGGGCGACGCCCCACTTGGCCCAGCCGCCCTTCTCCCAGACGAACTTGTACTTGAGGCCGGAGGCGTCGCCGGACACCTTGGCCTGCAGCTTGACCGGCTTGCCGCAGCGGGCGTCGCCCGAGACTTCGAGCGACTCAAGAGACCAATTAACAACTTTGTATTTAGAAGTGCTAGTCACATACCCATTGGAGTCAATGACATCAGCATAGATCTCATATTCACCAGCCTGGGGCAGGGTCCAAGAAATCGACGGCGAAGTTAAGTCTTGACCGATTACACCCCAATTGGAATCACTCCAATCAGACCCAGCCCTATGCCAAACAAACTTATATCTAAGGCCATCAGTCTTGCCGCTAACATTTACACCGATTTTTACCGTTGACCCCGCATGCCCCAGTTCTTCCGAGAAGGAAATTCCATTGACGGAGTAGGGATGCGGGAACTGCGCGATGATTGCGGCAGCGTCAGCCTCGCCAAGACGGCGGCAACCATCGTCCGAGAAATAGTTGACCACATCACCGTAATTCGAGATAAAGCCATGTTCGATAAGAATACCTGGAATTCCCTGCTCGCGAGCGCAGCGGATAACGGCGAACTCGTCGCCTACCTCCATTTGAAATACGCCGCGGCATGTTAGTCCCATAGCAGCAAGGTTGTTCATGACCTTGTTGGCAAGCTCAACAGAGACCTGCGTGTAGTCGGTGCCATTTGCGGTAGGAGCATAAACTTCTGCGCCGTGAGCTCCAGAAGACCCAGAGTTGATATGAAAGCTAACAAAGGCCTGCGCGCCCTGATCAATGCAGCGCTGTACGCGATAAAGATAATCATTGCTGGGATAGTAGCCAGACTGCTCGCGCGCAAGAACGATCTTAAAGCCGTAAGCTTCAAGTTTATTTTTGCAGGCTGTCATGATCTTCCAGGTAAGGTCGGCTTCACTCTTGCCATTTCCCTGCGCGCCGGAATCAACTCCGCCATGACCGGCATCAAGTGCAATCACCCCAACATTGCGCGCGGAGCGCTCAGCGTAGGTAGATATGCCATCAGGCGAATCAGCGCATTCCAATGCCTGTTGAATCGACTGGGCCTCAACGGCATTACCATCGCCGTCCGCATAGTAAACAGAAGTGCCCTCGGAGCTCACGGAGCTATCAACAACCGTAAACGAATAATTCCTGTCAGAGAGATCCACTACATGTTCAGTGCCATCACCCTGCAAAACGTAGGTTATCGAAGTCAAAAAATAAGTATTGGATTTCAACGTCGAGCCAAATACAAAAGCAGCCGAATTACCAGCTGATTCAGATGCAACCGTGGTTCCCTGTACTCCATTGGCACTTACATAGTTAAGCATTGCGGAAGCAAGGGTGTCGCCGTCATCGGGAGTAGCAAAGGCGACAACTTGATCAGTCCCGCCGGGAAGACTCGGGTAGGCAAGATATACATATTGGAAAGAGGAATCGACCGGTTCAGCCTGCTGATGGTTCTCAGATACATCAACGCCAAAATCCTCATCAGCCAATTCGTCAACGTTCGTTGCCGGCGATGAATCCTCAGCAGCGTCGACATCGACAGAACCCGCATAACGCGAGGCCACGCCATCATCGTCTGCAGTCGCAACGTCCACGGCAGCGTCCGCAGACGGGACGTTGCTCACAGCGTAGACAGCAGTCACAGGACCTATCAAGGGTGAAATGGCCAAAAGACCAGCAAGAGAAAAAGCTGTTGAGGCACGCAATGCCTTTTTCATATCGAATCCCCCGTCACAAATAATGTTACTAAGAGAAGATTATCTTACAATCCCCTCTGCATCGGAAGTCCAGTTATTCGAAGCGCGGGAATTGTTATAAAGGCAGACAGAAACCTGCTCTTATAAAAAGCAGGTTACATTCTCAGCAAACTTTTGTTTTTTCGTCCTTCCATGGACACAGTGTTAGCTCTAGTTTTTGAAGCAATTGGCAGCGCCCCAAACAGCGCAAGTGCAAGTGACACGAAAATCCACTGAAACACGCAATTCGTTTAAGCACGTGGCGGACGACGAAAGCATGTACACAGCCGCGAAATACAGCAAAATGCCCCAATGTTTCGCTTGCATCAGAGGCGTCTGGGGCTTCATCGACAGTGAAACCTGGCTAACGCATTCAAGAAAAGCAGAGCGTGATCTTCATGAATCAAACACCAGTAAGCAACGCTCGCACGCGTCTTTGAATCTTCTAATGAGCAGAAGAGAGGGATCTAGGAGAGACCTAATAGTTCTTGGAATCTGGGAATCATCGAACTCACCATCTTTAAACAAGAGAGAATCATATAGCTTCTTATCGTACCGTCTCGAAAAGATATGAGTGACCAGATGCACATCGTGGGCCTTTGAAAAACAATCTTCGTCCCTTAAAGATTCAGCAATATAACAACCGTCCCAATCAAAAAAGCCGAGATAACCCCGGCTGATAATCAAAGAGGCGGTTTTCTGCTGGCTGTCAGCCGCGGCATCCTCACGGAAACCTAGTTGTCGCCGGAATTATAGTCCCCGGCGCGGACTCACCTTATCTCCCCGGTGCGGGCTCGATATCCTCTCGGATATCTAATCGTCTTGGACTTTTTACCTGCCCAAGCACACTACAGCTTTTACGTGCCGCCACACGAAGCTTAGCTCGTGGACTATTTTCTAAAATATAGGCCTTCAAAGCAACTTGGGTTCAAGCACGGACAAACAAAACAGGCACTGAATACAAGACTTGTTTATCAATAGTTATCAATCACATGCGTTACCAGCAAATATCGTAAGTCTCATACGCTGCGATACAATCAATCTTACCAAATGCTAAACCAGTAAGTCGAAGGGGCCAGCGTGCTAACAATTCACTATGGTGATATGGAAAACGTTATCTATAATACGTCGGTTTACTTCGATAACGTCTATTCGCCCGAATGGTTTCAAGATGCTTTTGCGCAGAGAATTATTAAATCCATTGATAAGGGCGGCGTGGTTGGACCCGGCGCAATAAACACCAAGATCTTAGGCATCATCCCTCCTGAAAGGCTGTCGGGAGGCACCAAGACGCTGCTGCTCATGCACTTCATGCCTCAGAACATATACAACGCCACAACCTGTGGCGACAATTGCGCTTACTGGATTCTGAGAATCGCCGCACAGCATGATCTGACAATCAACCTCTACCATCTGATGGATTTTGGAAACGGCAAGTTCACGGCAACCGTTGCAAACACGGGTGATGTCGTTCACACGATGTTCGACCTTGTCCCTATAGCCGCAAAATGCCTAAGGGAGAACTCCTGACGCACGTTTTCGATATGATAAGAGCCGCTTGAACGAGGAGTACTTGAACCCCACCGCTCTTGCAGCTCTTGAGGATACTTTGCCGGAACTTGGCATTACTTCGCACTAAAGCGAGAAGTACTCGCTCTCGGCAGATAGGTTCGGCCCCAACCACGGATCACCGTTGAGGAAGAGCTCCGGCGAGCGCTGCATGAACAGCGCCTGCTCGCGCTTCCAGCGGCGCAGTTTTTCTTCATTGACCTCTTCCCTGCCGCCCGAGGTGAACTCGTAGTGGCACAGCTCGGCATAGGGCATTTGCCCTCCTCCAACAAAACACTGTCACTAACTTAGCCCACCAACCTCGCCATTTGTTAAGCAACAAGTGCGAGCGGTAGGTATTGATCTACAACCGTTGGGGATTGAAAAAAGCAGTAGCCGAAAACGTAATATCTTCCGATTTGCGCGGCATAAAAAAATAGAGGGCGTCCCATAAAGAGAAGCCCCCTTGCAAAACGGCCGAACCGCTTTTCGAAGTGGGAAATATTTTGCACCAGATGCCTAGGAATCGCAAGAAGGCATATCTTCAGCGTCACAGAAATACCATGCGCCGATCACTTTCGACAAAAACGAGAAGGAGGAAGTTATGACCTCCGCACCTTTATAGTAGTTGATGTTGCGATTTGCCCTAGAAATAAACTTGGAAAGCGATTGTGCTTTGTGCTTAATAACGCCTTTAGACGACACCTCTTTGTGCAGATATAGCGTTGTGACAATCTGGCGTATTCGCTCATTGCTCATCCTTGCCTTACGCTGATAAGAGCCAATCCCATCTATTTTGCTCAATGCCTTCATAACACCGTTATTTGCCCTTCGGGCATTCTCACCCGAAGCAAGACCATTAAGAATGCAACTATTGTGAGCACACGCGTTGCGGAGATCTTTTGCCACGCGAAGCAAATAAAACCTATCGCGAAGCTCATCATCGTCAAACCGTTTGGCGCAAAACAAAATGAATGAATTAAAGGCGCCAAAGGTAATAACTTCCAGAAAGGCCCAGACAGGCATATTAAAACCACTGTATTTTGCAAGAATGCCTGCAGAATAGGCACTCGACTCACAACGTGAAATCTCTTTTTTGACCCAGTTGGTCACATTCCCCTTGCTATCAAATGTATCCTGCTCGCTTAAATAGTCTTGAACGATTTCGTAACCGTCCTCGGCATGCTGCTCTATCCTGCCCAGCAAGTCAACTTTGCAGAAGTGCTCAATATCAAGAGTGAGCGAAATCATCTCGTTTCGAAGCAACATATCAATAATCGAAAGGTCAACAAGCATCTTGAAATCTAAGTTGACATATTCACCCTTGCGTTTTCCATCAGAAACCTTTGGAAATCCGGTGCGGTACGAGCGCAAGCGAAAGTAATTGTTGTTCTTCGTCAGATACTCGACCGCCTCTGCCTCGCTCATATAGCGGAAACGGACACCCTTGCTCTTAAGATGGGAGACTTGTTCCCGAGGAGTAAGCCAAGGCTTTTGATCGCACATATCTTGTTGACGAATAGGACTATTCATTGCGCTCTCCAGCGTATTTGATGAAATAACAAATCTAATTTTATCCTAACTGTAAATACCTAATAAACAGCCGGACGCTCATGCAAATACATCATGGCACGCCGCCGCCCTATGCTGGATTTCCACATCACCTCGCACTATAGCGAGAAGTACTCGCTCTCGGCAGATAGGTTCGGCCCCAACCATGGATCGCCCGTCAAGAAAAACTCAGGCCAGCGCTGCATGAACAGCGCTTGCTCGCGCTTCCAGCGGCGCAGCTTTTCCTCGTTGGCCTCTTCCCTGCCACGCGAGGTGAACTCGTAGTGATACAGCTCGGCATAGGGCGTATAGATGGTGCGGTAGCCCGCCTCCCATACGCGCAGGCAATAGTCTGCGTCGTTAAAGCCAACGGCGAATTCCTCGTTGTAGCCGCCGACGCGCTCAAATACGTCGCGTCGCACCATCTGGCAGGCACCCGTTACGGCGCTAAAGTTGCCCGGGCGCACAGCGCGGGCAAGATAGCCCTCGCGCTTTGCCGAGAAGTCCTGGTTGGCATGGGCAAGTGCGCCACGCACGCCAACCACAATGCCCGCGTGCTGCACCAGATGATCGGCAAAGTAGAGCTTGGCGCCCACCACGCCCGCATCGGGACGCTGCATATAGCCCATCATCTCTTCGATAAAGTAGGGGCTTATGACCTCGGTGTCGTTGTTCAGCAGCAGAAGGTAATCGCCCTTGGCATGCTCCACGCCAAAATTAATGATCTGAGAGTAATTGAACTCGCCCGGCCAGTACACAACGCGCGCGATGCCCTTGCCTTCAGATGCTGCAGCCACGCGCTCTGGCAGGGTTTCGTAATACGCAAACGTCTCCGGGGCTTCGCTGTTGTTCTCCACCAAGACAATCTCGTAATTGGCATACGTGACTCTCTGGGCGATCGACATTACACAGGCGTCGAGCGTCTCAATGTGATCCTTGGTGGGAATCACAATGCTCACCAGCGGCGCAGGCTCCGGCAGCGCATAGCGCATGCGGTAGACAAACGGCGTCTCGGTCTCCTCGACCGTCCCGTGAACGCCCAACGAATCAAAGTGGCGCTGCAGCGCAAGGCGCCCGGCCTCGATGGCATACGGCTTGCTATCGGCAGAACCATCGGCGGTCGATCCCGGATGCACGCGCCAGTGATACAGCACGTGCGCAACATGTTCAAACCGTGCGCCCGCCGCAAGGCAGCGGAGCGTCAGGTCGTAGTCCTGGGCACCCGCAACATCTTCCGGAGACATGCCAATGCGATCGATAAGTGCCTTCTCCACCATCAGAAAATGCGTCACGCAGTTATGGCTATAGAGCAGGTCGACGTTGAGCCGCGTCTTAAAGACCGGCTGGCCCCACTCCCCCGTTTTCTGGAACATGTCCTCGTCGCAGAACAGGACCTGGGGACGCTCGCCCTCGGCAACCTTGTTCAGCGCGGCAACATAGTGGAATAACGCGTCCGGTTCCAGAATGTCATCGTGGTCCAAGAAGGCGATGTAGTCGCCCGTCGCTTGCTCAATACCAGCGTTGGTGTTGAGCACAATGCCGCCGTTGCCGGGAAGCTCGATGCGACGAACGCGCTCGTCGTGAGCGCCTGCCGCAAGGGCGGCCACCGCGTCCCATTCGGGCGAGGCGTCCATAAGGAGCAATTCCCAGTTGTCATAGCTCTGGGCTAGCACCGAGTCCAGCAGCTCGCGCAGGTAGACCCGATCAGTCTTGTAGCACGGCACCACAATGCTCACAAGCGGCCTATAGGCAAAGGCCGCCGAAGCGACACGCTGGCACACCAAATCGGCCGGCTTTGCGCGATGTTGCTCAAACCAACGCCGATAAGCTGCGTCGTCTGCACGCGCGTCCTTCATGCGGTTCCAGCTATCGTCGACCATGCCGTTGTACAGGCGACCATCCATAGCGCAAAACCCGTTCTGGATCCGCTCTGTGGGATCGCTCACAATCGCGACAAAATCTCGTATATCCTGAGGCATCTCTACGCTCAGATACGTTTTATTGACACGGCATCCGTTCTGCTGCGGCACATTGACCTGCGATTCGAACACATGCACGGTGACATCGATGGCATTCATATGCGTATCGAAGATCTGGAGCTCAGGTGCGCACTGGGGGTCTCCCGCCCAGGTAACCTCATAGCGCCACACCGCGCCGGCGTCTGCCGGCAAATAGCGAATGGCATCGATCTCGTAGCGGCCGCAGTGTTCGCCACGCTGCGCATCGCGGATAAGCGCACACAGCGCAGGCTTAGCTTTGTAGTTAATCTTGGATTCCAGCTTGGCCACGCGGCTATCGAGGCGAATGGAGCCCAACCTTTGGTCACCGGATGCAAATGTGACGTCAATCGTAGAGCCGTCCAAAAAGGGAAGCACCAAGACGGCGAGCTCGCGCTCGTAATCGGAAACGGAAGGGCAAAGCGCCAGTACACGGCCATGATCGACCGGGAACGCCAGCGACGGCACAGAAGAACCGCTCGTCGTCGCATGGGCAAACGCTTGAGAACCCTCCCGCTCAATAAGCGCGGCGACATCCTGACCGGCAAAACGAAGCAGCACAAACAGACGGCCCTGACTGCGGCAAAGTGCCAAACGCTTGATACTCATCTACACTTCTCGCTTTCCCAGGGCGTTCGCTGCCATGCGCTTGCAGGCACCCAGACGCCCAAACCTCAAGACGTCGTAATCGAACATGAGCTTTTTGCACTCACGGGCATTGGGGGCCTTGCTGGTAAGCGCCGCACGCACCATAGCAGAAACAGAAGGAGCGCATTGTGCGAGCACAGCATCGCTGCCCACGGCAGAACCGGCAAGAGCCGCGGCGACGGCAGCAAACACCTTGCCGCAGTCCGAGCCCAGCAACCTGAGCGCGTCGTACAGCACCAGATCGCACAGGAAATATGCCAGGTCATCGGCATGCCGGACATCGAGACCGTCGCGCTGCCAGTCAGCCAGCACCGCGGAGTAAATCTTCACGTGCTCCAGCAGACGTGTCTCGTCGTCGTAGCGCATGGTGTCCATGAGCGAACCCTTGCGCGCCACGCGGTAGTCATACAGCTTGTTCGAGATAAGCGCGGTCTTGCGCGAGCGACCGTACACGGCAAAATCGAAGACCTGATCCTCGCCATATTTAACGGTTTCGTCAAACACGATCCCGTTGCCCAGCAAAAACTCGCGCTTGCAGGCGGTACGCCATGCAAAGGGGCGAGACGCTTCCTTAAACAGCAGGTCGGAGCTATAGCCCACAAACGACACATCACGCGGGCTCAGCACATAGTTAAGCCACGGATACCCCGCCTCCAGCGGATACGGATTCGCGCCAAAGGTCAAAACGTCGCAGCCCTCGCGCTCAAAGGCATCGACGATCACGCGGCATGCATCGGGCGTAAAGCGATCGTCGGAATCTAAGAACGCGATGATAGGAGCCGTGGACGCGGCGATACCTGCATTGCGCGCGCTCGACAGGCCACCGTTGGGCTTATCGACAAGCTTAAAGCGCGCGTCCTTTTCGCAATAGGCAGCCGCAATATCGCGCGAACCGTCCGGCGAGCCGTCGTTGACCAGCACGCCTTCCCAATCGGGCATGTCCTGCGCAAGCAGGGAGTCCAGGCACCAGGCCAGGCACTCCTCCACGTTATAGATGGGAACGACAACGGAAATCTTGGGGGTAGCCATAGTCAAGTGCTCCTACTGTGCGACCGGAACGTCATCGGGGTGCGGATTATCACCGTAGGTGCGCTGATACGTCAGCACGCGCCAGACCAGCGGCAGCCCGCCAATCTTAAAGTAGTGCTTAAACGTATTGATCTTGCCCGGCTTTTTAAAGCCAAAGCGCGAATCAATATAGGCGCGGGGCGACTTGACCATCAGGCGCAAGTCGGTCTCGCCACGCGGATCGAACAGCGACAGGTCAAAGCGACCGGCATCCCAGTCGGCCTTGAGCTCGGGAGAGGCCTTCTCCCAAAACTGCTCGCGCAGTTCATCGACCAGGCGCTCATCATTCCAACGGTACGTATCGACCTTCATGCGCATTAAAATGCCCTGAAGCTGAGCCTTAAGCTCGGGGCGTTCATCCAAAAAGCGCTGCATCTCGGCATATTCGTCGCACACGCAAAACACCTTGTTGGGCGAATTAACAGAGCTCTTCTCGTTATCCTGGCGATAGCACAAAATGGGGTCCGCGATAAACGCGGCACGCTCGGCGCATGCCCAGACCTTAAAGTTAAAACCCGCATCCTGATACGAAGCACCCGGCGTGGGAAGGAACCGAATCTGATTGTCGTTGAGGAACTCGCGCCGATAGATAGCCGACCAAATGGAAGGTTTGCGGTAGAAGATGCCCGGACGATCGACGGGGCGATACGCGGCGCCCGTCATATGCTCGTCGATGATCCCAAACAGCTCACGGCGCTCGCTGGGCGTGGACCAATACAGGTAAAAGTCGCCCTTTACCACATCGGCATGCTCGGCATCGGCCTTGGCGACCAGCTTTTGGAGCGAATCCTCAAACATAAAGTCGTCGGACTCAAGGATGCCCACGTACTCGCCGCGCGCCATCTCCAGGCCGCGGTTCATCGAGTCGCCGTAGCCGCTGTTGGCCTTGTCGATCATCTTTACACGGGGGTCGCGCTCCATGTACTCGCGGATGATATCTGGCGAGCTATCGGTGGAGCCGTCGTTGATGCAGATGATCTCGATGTCCTTGAGCGTCTGCGCCACGGCGGAATCGAGGCACTCGCGCAGGTAGCGCTCAACATTGCAGATGGGAACAAGCAGCGAAACTTTAGGGGTATCAGAGTTCTGCAAGAGAACCTCCTGTTGAATAGCGTGTAACAGGGTTATTTTAGCAGCCGAGTTGCGGCGGGCGGCAGCGCTTGGAATTAGAGAAAGCGCTCCAGGCAGGCTTTGAGACCGCGAGTCGAAAGATAAAACAGCGTGGCGTCTGCCATCGAAACGCCCGTGGTCGCCGCAACGAGCTTGTGGG
Source organism: uncultured Collinsella sp. (assembly GCA_938023905.1). GTDB lineage: Bacteria > Actinomycetota > Coriobacteriia > Coriobacteriales > Coriobacteriaceae > Collinsella. The sequence continues at coordinate 47,002 of CALJCO010000121.1, forward strand.
CAACACGGCGAACGGCGCCCTTAGCAGGCATATCCGCCCACTCCGTTCCCAAAAACGTCGTGAGATCCATGTTGACGCGAGCCGCCACGCGATGGAAGTCATCGGCATCCAAGCGCGCCAGGTCGAACACAATGAGGTCCAAAAACCAAGTTATCAGCTCACCGGGACACAGGTCCAAAAGACCGTAGGCCGACCAGTCCTCCAAGACCTCCTCGAGCATCCTCATGTGGGCGTCAAGCTTTTTGGCGCGAGCCTCGGCACTGTTGAACTCGTGCGTCGCCGATTCGCTCTCCATCACGTAGTGGTAGAACTTGTCCGGCATGACAACGGTCTTGCGGGCAAGCGCATAAGCCGCAAATTGGAAGACGACGTCCTCGCCCAAAGCCAAACCGGGGGCGAAGCGAATGCCTTCGCGATTAAGCAGCTCGCGCGAAAAAGCCGCACGGCAGGCATAGGGCTGCGCATTCGAATGGAACAGCAGTTGGGAATCACGGGCGCCGAAGGTACCAGCTTTGGGGCTCATGAGTTGATGGACGCGTTTGGGGGCAGCATCGGCAGGTTCACAGACGCCGCCAAAAACGGCGGCCTCGGCATCTGCAGACTCCATGGCATGCAGCACACGCTCGACCGTCTGGACATCGATGTAATCGTCGGCGTCCACAAAAAAGACGGTCTCGCCCTCGGCGGCATCGATACCGGCATTTCGAGCACACGAGACGCCCGCGTTTTCCTGGTCAATCACCAGTACGCGATCGTCGGCCTGCGCGATCTGGCGCAACACGTTCAACGAATCATCAGTCGAACCGTCGTTGACGCAGACAACCTGAATCGAGCGCTCGGACTGAGCCAGCAGCGAATCGAGGCATCGCTGAATGGAGCGCGCAGAGTTGTAAACGGGGACGACAATGGTAGCTTTAGGACCCGAGGCCTCTCCCATGCCGACCTACCCCCTCAGCGATTCGATGAGGAAGGCGGCGACCACGCCTGGGCCTCCAACCGAGGCGTAATACTTAGCACGCCCCAAGGCACCATCCGTCGCAAAGCTCGGATGCTCGTCAACCCAGCCCTCAGGATCTTTGAGGATGGCAGCGAGATTCGCGCGCTTCCACGGCTTGAGATCGTCAAGCGAAAACTCCCCCGCGTCCAAGGCCGCCTGAAATTCCTTGGCCATCTGCACCAGGAACTCCTTATAGAACTTAGGCGCCAAGCGCACATAGTTCCACATATACGAATCGTACTTAATGAGCTGATTGAACTTGAGCATGCGCGCGACGTCATCACCTGCGTGGTCGCGGGCATAATCCTCTCGAATCCAACGCTCAATCTCGGCATACTCGGTATTGACGCAAAAGACCTTAGCCGAAGAATTGACCGAGGAATTCTCGTTGTCCTGGCGATACGACAACACGGCATCATGCAGGTAAACAGCCTTATCGGCGCACGCGATCACCTTAAAGGCGAATGACGTGTCCTGAAAGGATGCCCCCGGAGTCGGCAGGAACTTGATACCGTTGCGCTCAAGAAAATCACGACGGTACACGGCCGACCAAATCGACGGTTTTTGCTTAAAGAACTGCGTCGTATTGCTGGGATGCACCGGTTTGCCACAATCCCTTGCCTTAAACATCTCGTGCAGCGAACGGCGCTCCTCGGGCTTAGACCAGTAGAAATCAAAGTTCGCCTTCGCAAAGTCGGCATTATTGCTATCGGCGGCCGTGACAAGCTTTTCGAGTGCGTCGGGCGCCATAAAGTCATCGGACTCCAAGATGCCAACGTACTTGCCACGCGCCATCTCCAGACCGTGGTTCATCGAGTCGCCGTAGCCGCTGTTGGCCTTGTCGATCATCTTGACGCGCCCATCGCGCTCCATATACTCGCGGATAATCGCCGGCGAGTTGTCGGTCGACCCGTCGTTAATGCAGATGATCTCAATATCCTTGAGCGTCTGCGCCAAGGCGGAATCGAGACACTCGCGCAGGTAGCGCTGAACATTGTAAATGGGAATAAGCAGCGACAGAACAGAGCTGCCAGAGGCGTTAGTAGACAAATGTGCTCCTTAGGAAATACCTGTCGTTTCATGGTATCAAAGGGTCAGCGCGCCAGCGGGCGTTTATATAATCTATGGAGCCCAACCTACGAAAGGACGCCATGCAGCCCAAAGCCGCACGCAATATATCCATCGAAGCGCTGCGCTTAATCGCGGTCGCCGGTATCGCGGTGTTCCACACCTTTCAGTGGACCTTCCAAGCCACCTGCGTCGGCTTGCCGGAATACGCGCCGCTTGCCACCTTCCCCTATTCCGGCGTGCTCGGTTTTATTAACTTGCTGGGCTGCTGGGCCAACGAGGTCTTCTTTATGATCTCGGGCTATTTTCTCATCGCTTCGGCCGCGCGTGCTTGGGACGGTGGGGCAACGTGGAAGTCGCAAATGCAACGGACGGCGCGGCGCCAAGGCAAGGTCATTATGCCCACTGCGTTTTATTGCCTCGTGGCACTTGCGTGGTCCACGGTCGTCTCCCCCATTCCCGATGTTGCCCTCAGCACGCACTACTGGTACACGCTAGGCCTTGAGTTTATCTGGGTCTATGCCGCCACGGTCTTCATGGCGCCATGGTTTGGGCTGGCTAAGAGTCGACTCCCCCAAAAGAGCTACACGACGACGGTCATCGTCGTTGGCATCCTCGCATTTATTGTTAGCGGGTATTTAGCCGCTATGAGTGCGACAAGCTCCGGCGAGTTTTCTTGGCTCCAGAAGCTCATGAGCGCTGCCACGTACGTAATCGCGTTTTTGATCGGCGGGCTGCTCCGCGACGTTACCGAAACCATGGATTCGGACAAGGCGGGGGCCTTAGGAACGCGGTCGCTCGCAGCGGTTTTGGTGCTCGCCACCATTCTGGAAGGAGCACTCTCCTTCACCGGCAACCTCACGGCCATGACAACCCTCTCCTACAAATCGACCTCGTTGATCTCGTTTGCCCTCGCTGCCGCCTCCCTGCTCTTTGCGGCAACCCGACGCAGTGCCTCAGGCAATCCGCGGACTGCAGGTGTCATCGTCACCTTATCGACCGCCACGCTCGGTTTCTATGTGATGCAGTCGCTCACCAGTAGCCTGTGGCGTCCCGTCTTCAATACGTTGCTCGCAAACATACTGGTCAGCCAAAACAGCCCGGCAGCTATATGTATCATCACGGGTACCGTCATTAGCATCGTCTTTGCTCTGTCGCTCCTCATCATCGATGCAGCTAGAAGCCTTATCGCTCGCAAGCTCAAGCGGCAATAGACACGCTGCCGTCAAACGCTAAAGCCGCTGCAGCCGTGGCAGGTTCCTGCGTTTTATTCAAAGCTTGCCGACAAGGTGCGCCGAGCCTTTACAATAGGACAGTCCCAAGGACGTATTCGATAGCTTCCGTGCAGCGCATGCCCGCCGCGCGTGAAAGGATATATTGCCCCATGCCTTCAACCCTTCCCGCACCCATCGATAAGCTCGCCCTCGTCGTCGTTACGTACAAGCGCCAGGAACTCCTGGCCAACTTGTTCGACTCCATGACCGAGCTCACGGCAACACCCTGGCGCATCGTGATTGTCGATAACGAAAATTCGCGCGAGACCGAGGCCATGTGCACCGCATTCAACGAGCGCCTGGCCAGCCTGTGGGGCATCGACACCGAGCAGCCCGACGCGCAGGGCGGCACCGACCGTGTCATCTACGCCCCGCAGCTCGAAAACGGCGGCGGTGCGGGCGGCTTCTCCGCCGGCACCAAATGCGCCTACGACCTGGGCGCCCAGTGGTTCTGGGTGATGGACGACGACGTGCTCGTCATCCCCGAAGGCATCGAGCGTCTTGCCAAGTGGACCGACCGCTACGATGTTATCCAGGGTTCGCGCCTGGACTTTGACGGCGGCGCCTTCTTTTGGCAGTACCAACTCATCCTTTCGCTCGGCATCCCTAACCCCATCGCCAAGTGGGATCTGGGTCCCGAGGGCTACCGCACCATGAACCAACTGTGCTTTGAGGGCGGCATGTTCTCGCGCCGCGTGGTCGACAAGATTGGCCTGCCCGACGCGCGCTTCTTTATCTACGGCGACGATGCCTGCTACGGCTACGTGGCCAGTCAACACTTCCCCGCCGCCGTGGTCGCCGACGTGGTGCTCAAGCGCGCCCGCGCCGTCTCTAACTGGGATATCGCCGGCAAGCGCCAGCTCAACTCCACGAGCGACACCAACCGCTACTACATCATGCGCAACCGCGGTTATCTGGCACGCTACATGCAGATCTACGGCGACTACCACCCTGTGCTGTTCCGTCTGGGCAATGCCGCGACCTTCTGCAAGGAATTCATTCGTCTGGCAGCAGTCGACAAATGCTTTAAGACCGGTATTCCGGCGCTGCGCCGTGGCATGAAGGACGCCCGCAAGATCGTTAAGGATCCCAACTGGAAGCCCATGCCTCCCATGAAGGGCGCCGAGCAGTAAAAGGGCTTTCGCCCGCCGCTACAGTCGTTGGCACACCACGGACACACGCTGACCGTCAAAACCAAAGCCCCAACGCATGCGCCCGACGGCGGGACGCGGCACGCGGATATCATCGATGCCGTCGCGTTCTATGTCGAGCAGTGCCTGAACCGCCAACAGTTCCAGGCCCAGGGCATCGACGCCAGGGTCGTACATCATGTTGATCGTTATCAGCGGTCGCTCATCGAGCATGCCGAGCGTGTCGGCCACGTCAAACACCCGACCGGTGGGAATCACCTGGATATCCCAGCGATCCGAGACGCCACTTCGCTTGGAGCTGGGATTGCAATAGCCGGGCAGTCCAAAGCAGAGCCCCTGAAGCGCCAGATGATAGGCTGTCGGCATATCTGATTGGCCCACATCGATGCCCAGATCGCCGATAGCACAGCTCAAAGCTTGCTTTACAGTGTCCTCGTCTCCTCGACACAGCCCGTCATGGAACGAGTCGATAACTCCAACGTCCTCAACGGCGCACTCAAACCATTCCAGAATTACAAGACGGAGCGCCTGACGCACTTCGTCATTAGGCAGACGCAGGGAACGAAGGCACGCGCCGTCCTCCGAATGCCCCGTCATATCCGTCGTAAGGAATCCAGACAGATACAGCGCAGTCCAGATATCTTCGAGCTTGGCGGCATCGGCCTCCTCGGCATGCATATGCACTGGCGCCTCAATAATCCCATGCGGTTCAAGCAAATCGAACAATGCGGACAGGCGCATGAGATTCCAGCCACCGACGCATGCGCTCAGACGGTCGGCGTAACCATACAGATCTGCCCGAGCGGGCGCGACGCAACCGCGATGCACGTAGTCCACCACACGCTCCGGGATCGAGCAATAATAGCCACCAAACAGGTAGCCCTCGAGCCACTCACGCGCGTCATCCAGACAGCCGTTGCGACCGATGCAATCCAACAGCACCTGGACTTCGTCGTCCGAAAAACCGAACCATCGATCACACCAACTCGACAGTGGCGTCGCCGATCGATAGGAAACCCCACGCTGGGACAACGCAAGCTCGGCAGGACCGGGGCGCTCGCCCATCAGACACGTCAATCGCAACGAGTCGCCGGCGTCGGCAATGGTGTCGAACAACATTCGGCTGAGCGACTCTAGAGAATCCACGCTACCGTCGTCCTTAGCGTCCAAACGCTTTGGACATACCGCATCGTAGTCGTCTATCAGAAGAACAACCTGCTCATCGAAAGCTGTCTGGAGCAGTTTAATGAGCACGCAAAGCGCCGCATCGGTCTCATTATCGCTGGCCACCCCACGCGCCGCCCTCTCGATAAGACGAACCTCACGTCTTGACAGATCAGGCGCGGCAAGCAGCGGCAGCAATCGGGCGCACTCGTGTGCAACAGCGCTGCGAATAGCCGCCGCAGCATCAGCGTCACACCTCACAGCGGCAGTTGAAAAGTCAAGCGTGATGACCGGATAACACGCGTGCTCATCACGATAGCGACCGCCGCCCGCCTGCCAAATCTGGGTGCCGACGAACGGGCTTCGATCCGGCCGTTGATCAGGTCGTTCCAAATAGCATTTGAGCATCGATAGATTCATGCTCTTGCCAAAACCCTTGGGCCGACAACAAAGCGCAACAGGCGCTTCGCTGTCCAATATATCGGCAATAAACATAGTCTTATCGACAAGTAAACACCGATTGATTGCATCGGAAAAGTCGTGTACATCAACCGGTAGAGCTGCGTTATCCGCATAATTGAGCAACCGTGCGCCAAACGCATGAGCAACACCATAATTCGCCTGTTCAGACACCGTAAACTCTCCTTCTAACGCAGCACGATGCCCATTGTAGCGAGCGGGTAGAGCGCAACAATATCGACATGCAAACGTTTCGGGCAACGGTAGCAACAGACCCCCGAGGGAGCATAACAAATCGTTGCACAACAAAACGGGGCCCGATGCATTCGCACCGGACCCCGTCCCAACTCTTTAGTTATCTAGCAACCAAGAGGCTACTCCTCCGAGCCGTCCTCCCCAGAAGCATTCTTCTGCTGATCGAGCTTATGCTTACCACTTACGATAGACGTAGCGCCCAGTGTGGCCAAGCTTGCACTAGCAAGGCTCGCCATAACGATAAGGTCGCCCGTCTTGGGCATGTTACCGCCAGATGACTTGGTCGTTGTAGTCGTCGTGGTCGTAGCGGTCACCGTTTTGGAGTCATTTTGCTCCTGGACCTGGTTGTCAGCACCGCTCTTGTCGTCGTCTTCGGACAGTTTCTTTTCGCCCTCGGTCTTGCTCTCGTCCTTCTTCTGACCGGACTTGTCGCCCTTCTCATCAGAGCTAGGACCCTTATCGGATTCAGCCTTCTCGGAAGCCTTGTCCTTTGAGTCGCCCTTTGCGGCCTCGGTCTTTTCCGTGGAAACCTGATCAGAGTTGTCCTTGTTCTGAGTCGAGCCATTATTGACGCCAGCCATCAGCGAAGAGCCCAACGTAGAACCAAGCTGCACAGAGAAAGAAGGCTTCTTGTCCGGCGAAGCAACGGGAGCGTCCGGCGCCTTATTCGAGTCGTTCTTGGAAGCATCGGAATCAGGGGTTGCGTCAGAACCGGAGCCAT
>CALJCO010000122.1 GCA_938023905.1 uncultured Collinsella sp.
CGCCTTTTGCTTGGCGGTTTGTTGGGGGGTTGGTGCGCCCCGTGGGCCTTATTACAGACCCAAGAGCTCCTTGACCTTGGCGATGATGGCCTCGTCGGTAGCGTTGGCAAAGAAGTACTCCTGGAAGTGCTCGCCGGCAAGTGCGCCCTTCACCAGGTCCTGATCGATCTCGCCCAGGACGTCGACGAGCGGACGCATGGTCACAGCGCGCACGCCGTCGAGGATCTTCTTGTTGCGCTGCTCGGGCTCAACGCGCTCGGCGGGGTAGCCGTTGCCCGAGCCAAAGCCAAAGAGCTTCTCGAAGGTGTACTCGAGGTTGAGCTCCTGGCCCCAGCCGTTCTTGAGCGCGAAGGGCATGGCGACGGCGTTGCCATCGTTGACCTGGGCAAAGGTGTAGGCATCCAGCGGATCGGCAACGTGGCCGCACAGCACGCCGGGGAAGGAGTTGCAGGCGAGCATGGCGCCCTCGCCGGTGCCGCAGCCGGTCACGACGTAGTCGGCAGCGCCGGAGTTGAGCAGCACGGCGGCAAGGATGCCGTTCTGCACGTAGGTGAGGGGCTTGGAGTCGGCGTCGGCATACATGCCATAGTTAAAGACGGTGTGCCCCATGGGCTCGACAACCTTCTTAAGGGCAGCCTCGATCATAGGGTTCTTGGAGTTCTGAGAGTTCTCGTTGATCAGAGCGATCTTCATTTGAGTTAACCTTTCAACCAAATGTTTCTTTTTTTGTTTCTGTATGCGGGCGGCGGCTAATCCGACCCGCGATGAGCTGTGCGGGCGGTCGGCAGTTAAGTCTGTCGCGAGTTCCGCACAAACCGGAAAGCACTTAATGTGCTTTCCGTGCGAGCAGGACTGTTTGAGCAGCAGACCTTATCGTCCACCGCCTCGCCCGAATGCCCTATTGCGGCTGTTTGCCGATGTAGGCGAGGATGCCGCCGTCCACGTACAGAATGTGCCCGTTGACGAAGTTCGATGCGTCGGAAGCCAGGAACACGGCGGGGCCCTTCAGGTCCTCGGGCGTGCCCCAACGGGCGGCCGGCGTCTTGGCAATGATGAACTGGTCAAACGGGTGGCGGCTGCCGTCGGGCTGCGTCTCGCGCAGCGGTGCGGTCTGCGGCGTGGCGATGTAGCCGGGCCCAATGCCGTTGCACTGGATATTGGCCTCGCCAAACTCGGAGCAGATGTTCTTGGTGAGCATCTTGAGTCCGCCCTTGGCGGCGGCATAGCCGGCGATGGTCTCGCGGCCCAGCTCGCTCATCATGGAGCAGATATTGATGATCTTGCCGTGACCCTTGGCGATCATGCCCGGCAGGCAGGCCTTGGACACGATGAACGGGGCATTGAGGTCGATGTCGACGACGCGACGGAAGTCCTCGGCGCTCATGTCGAGCATCGGGGTGCGCTGGATGACGCCGGCGTTGTTGACCAGAATGTCGGGCGTGGTGCCAAAATCGGCCTCGATCTTGGCGATGAGCTCGGCGACGACGGCCTCGTCGGTGACGTCGGCAACATAGCCGTGAGCATCAAAGCCCAGCTCGCGGTAGTGCTTCTCGGCCTCGGCGACCTTGTCGGCGTGACGGGCGTTAAAGGCGATCCTGGCGCCGGCTTCGCCGAGTGCCTCGGCCATGGCCATGCCGATGCCATAGGTGGCGCCGGTCACGAGCGCGACCTTGCCGTCCAGGCGGAAGCTGTCCATAAGATCAGACATAGCAATCCTTCCAAAAGAAACGTTCATCTATATAAGTCTTACTTTTCGTACAAGCTCAGTATATGTGAAGTAGGGTAATAAACCCTCCCATTCTCCGAAAAATAGGTGAACGTTCACTTTTAAAAGGTAAACGGTGAACTCGCCCTGCTGTGCGGACGGCACGATTGTCCTGATCGAGGAGGGCAAGCTCGAGAGACAAGTGGGCACGGGCTGCCCGTTGGCCCCGCGCGTAGTGCTACTTTTCAAACGCGGCGCGCGCAAAGTGCCGGGTGAACAACTTACTGGCGATGCCGGCGACGTTGCCTAAGATCAGCGCCGAGATAGCGGTGGTCACGTCTGGTCACGTCAAAGCCATCTAAGTTGTGCATGGGTGCCAGCGGCCCTTATTTCACCGCAACTGAGGGTATGGGGGATGCGATAGTATTACGTGGTGAAATTCGACAAACTGTGGGCTTCATCCGAGGGCTTTATGGAACAACACCAGCATTATCAGAGCCTGCAAGATCAGGCATACAACGCACTGCGCTCCAAGATCATCTATGCCGAGCTCAGGCCCGGCACGCGCCTTTCGGCGATTGGTCTGGAAAAGGAGACGGGGATCGGGCGCACGCCCATTCGCGAGTCTTTTGTGCGCCTGCGCGAGCAGGAGCTGGTGGAAACGCGTCCCAAAAGCGGCACCTATGTCTCAAAAATCAGCATGGAGCACGCCGAGAACGCCTGTTTCTTGCGCGAGAAACTCGAGAGAAGCGTGCTTATTAAATGCTGCTCTGCCGCCACGCCCGAGCAAAAGCAGCGGCTCGAGCAGATTCTTGCCGAGTCCGAATCGCTCGACCATAGCGAAACGCGTCGCTTTTTCGACCTGGATAACCTGTTCCATGAGACGTGTTTCGTGATTGCTGGCCGTCACATGTTGTGGGATTGGATGAAGAGCGTCAACACGCATTTTGAGCGATACAACTGGTTGCGTATGGTGTCGCAGGATCTGGATTGGGAGCCGATTCGTCGGCAGCATCGCCGGATTCTCGAGGCCATTAAGAGGGGCGATACCGACGCGGCGAGCTATCTGGCAGAGACACACCTGCACTTGATGCCCGAAGAGCAAGGTCCGGTTATCGCCTTGCATCCCGACTATTTTGAGCTGTCCAAAGACTCGGCCATCTAATCGTCTCCCCTAATTAGTTGCGGTGAAATAGGGACTGTTTTGCGGCTTTGACGACGTAAGCAGTCCGTATTTCACCGCAAGTGCGGGGATGCAATCGGGGCATGAAAAGGCTGCGGCGCCGCTTGGAGGAAAAGACCGGAAGCAAGGGTCCATTCCCCCAGACGACGCCGCAGCTGTTTTGGTGGACTGGATTATGTTGAGTCGGTTGATTGACCGGGAAAGCAAAGCGGCTTGGGGGCGTGTCGCTTCCGTCACGTTCTATCAGCATACAAGACGGTTTCGGTTCTTGTTCGTGACGGAAACGGCGCGCTTCCGAGCCGCTTTAAAAGAAAGGGGGCGAGGTCTAGGACACGCCCCCTTTCACGATAGAGAGCTAAACCTAGCCGCGGACCTTCTTGACGACGTCCATGGCCTCGCGGGCGATCTGCTCGACCTTGGAAAAGTCGCCGTCGGCGAACAGGGCCGGCTTGACCATCCAGGTGCCACCACAGGCGATGATGGCGCTGGAGCTCAGGTACTCCTCGACGTTGGCAGTGTTCACGCCGCCGGTGGGCATAAAGCGATGGCCGACAAACGGAGCAGCGAGGGCCTTGATGGTGTTCAGGCCACCATACTGAGCCGCGGGGAAGAACTTGGTGACCTTGAGCCCCAGGTTCTCGGCAGCAGTGACCTCGGAGGGGGTCACGGTGCCGGGAAGGACGGGCAGGTCGATGTCGATGCAGTGCTTCACGACGTCCTCGTTGTAACCCGGCGAGACGATGAACTTGGCACCGGCGGTGCGGGCCTGCTCAACCTGCTCGACGGTCAGGACAGTGCCGGCGCCGACGCACATCTCGGGCTCGGCCTCGGCCATAGCGGCGATGCACTCGGCGGCGCAGGCAGTGCGGAAGGTGACCTCGGCGGACTTCATGCCGGCTGCCATAAGGGCATGGGCGAGCGGTGCGGCGTCTTCGACCTTGTCGAGCACGACGACCGGCACGATGCCCAGGGATTCAAGCGTGGTGTAGAACTGATCGAACATAGTGTTCCTTTCGATGTGAGGCGCGCACGGGCGCGTGATTGCCAAAGAAGATTGGCCATGAGCCGGTTCCGGATTGGTTATCGGAGGCACTGCTTGGGTCACAAGCAATTTCGGAACCGGCTACGAGGCCAGTCGTGAAGGAATGCCAGACAAAACCGGAATGGGACTAAGTGGTTCTACCTGGCCGGAGGAATCGGGGAGCGGGCTGCAGAGGTATGGGTATGGAAAGCTGCGGCCCGCGGAATGGGGACGGCTTAGCGCGCGACGCGGGTGCCACCGTCGGCGGCGGATGCCACGGCTGCGATCTCGTCTGCGGTCACCAGGTTGGAATCGCCCTTGATGGTGAGCTTGAGGATCGAGGCGGCGATGGCGTAGTTGACGGCGTCCTGCGGGGCAAAGTCGTTGATGAGGGCATGGACGAGGCCGGCGTTGAAAGCGTCGCCGGCGGCAACGCCCTCGAGCACGTGCACGTCGTGGGCGGGGGAGAACCAGTGCTCGCCGCTCTCGGCGTCAAAGAGCATGCCCATCCAAATGGAGCGCTCGACGCAGGAGATGTTGCGGACGACCGAGGCGACCTTCTTGCAACCGTACTCGGCGCAGATCTGACGGGCCATCTCGACGTAGGTGTCGCGCTCCTCGATGCCGTGGGCAAGGGAGCCGGAGACGCAGGTCATACCGAGGCCGGCAGGAGCGTCCTCGTCGTTGGCAATGCAGATGTCAACGAGCGGCAGGAGTTCCTTCATGGTGGCCTGCGACTTCTCGGGCGACCACATCTTGCCGCGATAGTTCACGTCGCAAACGGTGGTGATGCCCTTGGCGCGGCAGGCGGTGAGGGCATCCTTGCAGGCGGCGGCCATCTCGTCGGAGACGGCGGGCGTCACGCCGGAGAAGTAGAAGACATCGACACCCTTGAGGATCTCGTCCCAGTCAAAGACGTCGCGCTTGGCCATGTTGATGGCAGAGTACTTGCGGTCGTAGACGCAGCCGTTGCCGCGCTGCGAGGCGCCGACCTCAAACACATAGGAACCAAGACGGTCGCCCTGGCGCACGACGCGCGAGGTATCGACGTCGTAGACCTTCAGCGAACGCAGGGCGCACTCGCCCAGACGGTTGGCCGGGACAACGGAGACGTAAGCTGCCTTGTCACCCTGGTAGGCCAGGGAAAGCGCGGTGTTGGCTTCGGCGCCGCCGTAGCGGACATCAAACTCGGTCGCCTGCTCAATGCGCAGATGGTCTTTGGGCGAGAGCCTCATCATGATCTCGCCGAAGGTAAGAACCGTTTTACCCATGGTCGCGCAGCTCCTTCTTACTCGTGCGTACACCTTTGATATGGCGTTGGCACGGAGGTGCCAAGACGGTAGGGTACATCTTTGCACCTCCGTGCCAACGCTTGCCGAAATCGGTTTACGAAATCGGTTTCGTTTCGAGTTGTAGTATACTCACCTACAGCGTTTTGCAAGCGAGATTTTTAAAAAAATGCCTAAAATGGCTCAGACCGCCGACAATTGGGAAACGGGGTGCGCTATGGCGCAGATGAGAATCAAGGACATTGCCGCCGAGGCGGGCGTGAGTCCGGCCACGGTCTCGCGCTATCTCAATAACCGCCCCGGGCAGATGACCGAGGAAACCCGCGCTCGCATCGCGGCGGTTATCGAGCGCACCGGCTATCGCCCACGTGCCGCCGCACGCAATCTGCGCAGCTCGCGCACCAACCTCATCGGCGTGATCTTGGCCGACATTGCTAACCCGTTCTCCAGCGCCATGCTCGAAGGGCTTTCCGCCAGCGCCGCCGCGCGCGGCTGCTCGCTCATGACGGCCATTAGCGGCAACGACCCCGCCAAGGAGGCAGAGTCGCTCACCAGACTTATCGATGCCGGCGTGGACGGCCTGGTCGTCAATACCTGCGGAGGCAACGACAAGGCGATTGCCGCGGCCGCGGGGCGCCTGCCCGTTGTACTGCTCGACCGCGACGTTGCCGACGGTGGCATCGATCTGGTGACCTCCAACAACCGCGAGCTGGTTGCCGGCCTGGTAGACGCCTTGGCCGCTGCTGGCAGCGAGCGCCTGTGCCTGCTCACCGAGGCAAGCGATGACAGCCCCGTGCGTCGCGAGCGCGCCGAGGCCTTTGCCGACGAGCTTTCGCGCCGCGGTCTTGCGGGCGAGGTCGTCACCCTGGCCGACGGTGGCGCCACGGGTGTCAGTCGCCTGGACGAGACCATCCGCGGCTATGCGGGTAAAAAGCTCGGCCTCATTGCCGTCAACGGTCTGGTCTTCCTGCGCCTGACCGAGGCGCTGGCACAGTTGGGACCTTCGTTGCCGGCTGGCCTCAAGATTGCGACGTTTGACGATTACCCCTGGAACCACGTGCTCTTTGGCGGTGTGACCACGGCCGCGCAAGACACCCTTACCATTGCCGAGCGCGTAGTCGAGCGCCTGTCCGAGCGCATCGACGTCGTTACCACTACGGTGGGCGATGCCGCAAAGCTCGCCCCCAAGCGCATCGAGGTTCCCGGCCACATCGAACACCGCGCTTCGACCTCGCGCTAGTCTCTTGGCCTCACGGCCGTGCTCGCGCACGTTTTTTGAGCGCTTAATACGCTTTAACCCTGCGGAAACATTTTTCTGCGATAGTATCTGCGATATAGACCAGTCGAAACCCGCCCGAAAGAAAGGGGAGCGACATGAACCAGCAGAACATCGATTACGTACTCCGCTCCGTAGAGCAGCGTGATATCCGCTTTGTGCGTCTGTGGTTTGTCGACATTCTCGGCCGCCTCAAAAACTTTGCTATTAGCCCCGAGGACCTCGAGGTCGCATTTGAGGAGGGCATTGGCTTTGACGGCTCGGCCATCGAGGGCTTTGCCACGCCCGAGGAAGCCGATATGCTGGCGTTCCCCGATGCCTCGACCTTCCAGATTCTGCCGTGGCGCCCGAGCCACAACGGCGTCGCCCGCGTGTTCTGCGACGTGTGCACTCCCGATCGCAAGCCGTTTGCCGGCGACCCGCGCGATGCCCTGCGCCGCATGTTCCGCAAGGCCGAGAAGGCTGGCTATCTGCTCAACGTGGGCGCTGAGCTGGAGTATTACTACTTCCCCGACGAGCACACGCCCGAGCCGCTCGACAACGTGGGCTACTTCGATCTTTCGGTGAGCGATGCCGCTCGCGACCTGCGTCGTAACACGGTCCTCACGCTCGAGAAGATGTCCGTGCCCGTGGAGTACACCTTCCACGCCGCCGGTCGCTCACAGCACGGCATGAGCCTGCGCCACGCCGAGGCCCTGAGCATGTCCGACGCCATTACCACGGCCAAGCTCATCATTAAGCAGCAGGCTTACGAGAGCGGCTGCCACGCCTCCTTTATGCCCAAGCCGCTGGCGGGCGAGGACGGCAGCGCCATGTTTTTGCATCAGTCGCTGTTCGACCATGACGGCAACAACGTCTTTTGGGGCGAGGGCGACGAGAAGTACCATCTCTCCGACGTCGCCAAGCACTATATGGCCGGTATCTTGGCGCACGCGCGCGAGATTAGCGCCATCACCAACCCCACGGTCAATTCGTACAAGCGCATCACCACGGGCGGCGACTCCGTGCCGCAGTACGCCACGTGGGGCCTGCGCAACCGCGCAAGCATGATCCGCATCCCGGTCTACAAGCCCGGCAAGCAGCTTTCCACACGCATTGAGCTTCGCAGCCCCGACCCCATGGCCAACCCGTACCTGGTCAACGCCGTCACGCTGGCGGCCGGTCTCGACGGCATCGAGCGCAAACTGGAACTCCCGCCCGAGGCCACGGCCGAGACGCTCAAGCTCACCGACCGTCAGATGGTCGAGGCCGGCTACACGCCGCTGCCGCGCTCGCTCAAAGAGGCGCTCGACGTATTTGAGGACTCGCAGTTTATGAAGGATGCCCTCGGTGAGCACATCCACAGCTTCTTCCTTAAAAAGAAGCGTGACGAGTGGCATAAGTTCGAATCCACGATCACCGAGTGGGAGATCAAGCACTACCTGGCGAACTCCTAATCGCGCTGGCTTGTCCCAGTACGATTGAGCTCATTTCTTTGGAGGCCGATATGTCCGAAAAGAGTGCCCTGTTCATGGCGCGCACGACGCGCTTCCACGAGTTTGCCCGCAGCTTGACGACTACCCTGGGTGTCGAGGTGAGCCTGGCCACCCCCGATTCGCCGACTGCGGCGCACGACTTCGACCTGCTGATTCTCGATTCCGATGGCATCCGTAGCGACCGCATCGATCAGATCGCCAAGTGGCTTGACGATCGCGGCGGCGTTCCCATGCTGGTGATCGTCGACGACGAGGCGCTCGGCACCCTGCGCCTGCCCAATCACGCGCATGCCGACTTTGTATGCCCCACGGCGACGCCCAACGAGCTCAAGGCTCGTGCGCAGCGCCTGATGGGCGAGGAGGAGACCGTCACCGCCGACGATGTACTCAACATCGATAACCTCGAGATCAACCTGGCTACCTACCAGGTGACGCTCGATAACGAGCCCATCGACCTGACGCTGATGGAGTACTCGCTGCTGAGCTTTTTGGCCACGCACCCCAACCGTGCCTACAGCCGCGAGGTGCTGCTGCACCGCGTGTGGGGCTTTGAGTACTGCGGCGGCACGCGCACCGTCGACGTGCACATCCGACGCATCCGCTCCAAGGTGGGCCCGCAGATTGCGGCACACATCACCACCGTCCGTGGCGTGGGTTATCTGTTTAAGGACTAGCAAGTAAATAGAGGGCAATGTGAGGGTACCGGAGATTTCACCAGTACCCTTTTCTCGTTTAGGACGAAAAGAAGACCTTTCACCGATTAAAAGTGTGTCAGTAAAAACAATATCAAACGTATAACACTATCTAGCAAATATCATCTAGTTACCGTATCTCCCTACTACACGGATGGAGGAAGAAATGCGTTATTCGAGAAAGGTGATTGTCGGATTCATAGTGTTGCTTGCCGCCCTGATGTCTCCAAGGTTGGTTTTTGGAGACGACGACTTGGTCCGTGTCACACCGCAAATAGCTGTGGAGCAAGCGCAGGCTTTCTTTGATGATGTATCGGATGAGCCGGTGACCGCTTGTGACCCAGTAAAAATGGTGAATTCCGATGGGGAATCAATCGGGTATATCGTTCGTGCGAAGCGGGATGACGTTAACTATGGCTACGTCGTATTTGATTCAGAGCGATCTTGGTGGATCAGCGAATACTGCTTGGCTCCGAACGCTCTTTTACCTATCGAGAGTGCAAGCGAAGAAATTGCACTCCTCGCATCCTCGGATAACGTCGTTGCGTTAAAGATTGACGAGCTAACTGTTGGCGTTGCCGACTTAGATAAAAACATTGTTTTAGACGCAAGTGGAAAAAAAGTACCAAATAAATTGTCCTCGGGAGGCAATCGCAGCGGATCGCCGGAACATTTCGATGACGTTTTTGTATCTGCCAAGGATTTGTATAAACAGGGATATGTTGTTGATGCGAGCAAAACGGTTTCGGGAATAATAACGCCAACGCAAACAGAAGTTATCAAAGAAACGGGGACTTATGCTTGCGCTGTTTCGGCAATGTTTGCAGTTAGCAGTCACTATGTGACTTTGAACCGCCTTAAATTGTCCGATTTATACTCGGAGCTTTGGAGGCTGTCGGGGACATGGGAAGAAGAAGAAAAGAAATATGATCAAGCGACTGGTCTGTACTTTACTCAAGGCAAGACTTCTCCTGACAAACCCGCTCCGGCCTTAAAGGAGTTTTGTGCAAGACGAGGCAAGGAGCTTGAGACGTCATTCGTTTGGTATCCGTCATGGGATTCCTTTAGGGTGAATACCGACTCGGGGAATCTGAGTATTTTCTCTGGAAGGCTCCGGTCAAATGGCAGCGGGCACGCAATGGCAGTTGTGGGCTACGTGGCAATGCATAACACATACTCGAATGCCAAGAAGTACCTGCTTGTTGTTTGGAATGGATGGACAAACCAGCTACAGTTTCTTCCATATGACGTATCAATTTACACGTCTCACGATGGCACATATTGCAAGGGTTGATTGTACTCGTGAACGGCGACAAGTTCATTCGAAGGGCAATGCTCCTATTGGTGCTTTCCTTTGCTTTGCTCACCGCAGCGAGCTTCTTTCTGTTAAGGGCGACTAATGGGGGAGAAAACGACACGGTTGTTGCAGTCGAGGTGCGCGCTCTATCGGATGTTCATAACGGGCAATTTGAGGCGCTTATGCCAAGTGGTTGCCGTAAGAGAATCGATATGCGCCGTAAGTCAAGTTCCGGATATGTCTCAGGGTTGAAAGCAGGTGATAAATGGATTCTAGTTTTTGTGGAAGATAAGGAACTTGACGGGACTGTTCTGTATCCCCATTCAGCTGAGAAAGTCAAATCAAGTAGACAAGGGGAATGAAGAATGATTGATAGAAAGCAGTTCTTAGGTCTGATGGCGGGGGCTCCTATTTTGATGCGAGCCGGGATGGCAGAAGCCGTGGAGTTGCCGGACGCTCAGAAGCGATTGACGCTCGTGGTCGACACGGTGGTCAGAGATGAAAATGGCAATGAAAAAACGCGAACAAGAAGCAGAGAGACTATTTTCACGCCAGAGAGCAAAACTGTGTCTGCCGACGCTATGGCCGGTGATGTCATAACAATCCAGAGGGAATCAGATGAAACGTTGCCGCTGCTTGCCAAGATTGAGCTCACAGTCGCTTATTATAACGATAAAACAGAAATTGAGATTCGTTCCGGAAAGTACTCGATAGTCCAAATCGATCCGCTTGTGATGTATGCAAACGCTTGGTATGCGCTCATGCAGAAAGATAAATATGTGATGAACTACTTCGCAGAAGGCGAAGCATCATATGAAACGGGGTGGGGGCCAACGCCATACGACGCGGAGAAGGATAAGTGGACGTGCGGATCAGGCATGGGCGCGACGATTACGGACTTCATTAACGATTCAACATATAGCTTTGCTATCGACTGTTATATCGAATAGACATGACGGCATAAAACGAATTGGCCTATAAGCATGTCATTACTTAAGCAAAGCTGAAATCTTGGCATCTAGTGCTCGGGACTGCCCAGCTTGGGGTACAACTCAACGTGAACAATGATGGCCCGCCACATGTTTGGCGGGCCTTTGGTTATTTGACGAAAGGATCGCAGCTATGAGCGAGTACGATTCCCAGCGTCCCCAGGATGCGGGCAACGCCGGCGAGACCCAGCAGCAGCCGCGCGTGCAGGTGGAGTCGACGCCTGCCGATGGCAGTAACATTCCTTACGTGCAGGCCTACGACACGCAGACCGGAAAGCCGCTGGGCAGCCAGCAGGTTGTAAACAAGCACACCGTGGTCAAGACTAAGACCAAAAAGCTGCCGATCTTTATTACGGCGCTCGCCGGCTGTGCATGCGGCGCCCTGCTGGTCATTGCGCTCATTATGAGTGGCACGCTCAACATTGGCAGCGGAAAGAATGCCGTGACGGCGGGTGCTTCGGGTTCATCGACGCAAAAGATTACGATCGACTCCGAGGACACCACGCTGGCCGAGGCCGTCTCTGCCAAGGCGCTGCCCTCCGTGGTTTCCATTACCGCCACTTCGAGCGGCGGCCAGAATGGCTCGCTTTCGCAGTCTGCCGACGAGTCGGACGGCTCGGGCAGCGTCGGTTCGGGCGTTGTGCTCGATACCGAGGGCCACATCCTCACCAACAACCACGTGGTCGATGGCTATGACCAGTACGTGGTGACCATGGACGACGGCACCACCTACGAGGCCGAGTTCGTGGGCAACGATGCTTCGAGCGACCTAGCCGTCATCAAGCTCAAGGATGCTGACGCCTCTAAGGTCACGCCGATCGAGATCGGCGACTCTTCCAAGCTCAACGTGGGCGAGTGGGTCATGGCGATCGGCTCGCCGTTCGGCAACGAGCAGTCTGTCTCCACGGGTATCGTGTCGGCGCTGTATCGCTCCACGGCCATGAGCTCTACCAACGGTAACACCATCTATGCCAACATGATCCAGACCGATGCCGCCATCAACCCGGGCAACTCCGGCGGCGCGCTCGTTAACGACAACGGTGAGCTGGTGGGTATCAACTCGCTCATCGAGAGCTACTCGGGCTCCAGCTCGGGCGTGGGCTTTGCCATTCCCGTTAACTATGCCAAGAACATTGCCGACCAGATCATCGACGGCAAGACGCCGGTTCATCCGTACCTGGGCGCCACGCTTTCGAGCGTCAACGCGCTCAATGCTCGCACTAACAAGCTGAGCACCGATAGCGGCGCGTACGTGGCAAGCGTCGTCGAGGACGGTCCTGCCGCCAAGGCCGGCATCCAAGAGGGCGATGTCATTACCAAGCTGGGCGACGATGAGATTTCGAGCGCCGATGGCCTGATCATCGCGCTGCGCAGCCACGAGGTGGGCGAGAAGGTCGAGATCACGCTCATGCGCGGCAAGGAAGAGAAGAAGGTTACCGTCGAGCTGGGCTCCGACGAGGAGCTGCAGAACCAGCAGCAGGACGACAGCGCGACCGACACCGGCAACGGCGGTATTACCGACGAACAGCTGCGCCAGTACCTGGAGGAGCTGCTGGGCCAGCAGGGCCAGGGTCAAGGCTACGGTCAGGGTTACTAGCGAGCCGTTTCGCACATATCGAGGCCAGGGGGGCTGTCCCATCAACGTGGGACAGCCCTTTTTTCTTATTGATCCGTTGGGGACGGAGGAAAACGGATCATTTGGAACTGACAGGGGCATGGTTTGATCGCGCGATCCACCCCAGTCTGGCGGCTGCCGATTCGGTGCGGTTCGAGACCGCTATTCGGCCTCATTGCGACCGGTGGTACTCTAGTATCCGTTTGAAATCGAGCGAAGGAGTGCCGCTATGGAGCAATCGAGCCTGTTTGGTGACGGCGTGGACATCGATACCGAAACGCCCGCGAGCACGGATACCGCCGTACCGGCCGATGCCCGTGCCCAGGCGGCAGCGCGTGCGGCCGAGCTGCGCCACGAGCTCGATTACCACGCCTATCGCTACTACATGCTCGATGCGCCCGAGATCACGGACGCCGCCTTTGACAAGATGCTCGTTGAGCTGCAGGAAATTGAGGCCACCTACCCCGACCTGGTGACGCCCGACAGCTATACCCAGCGCGTGGGCGGGTACGTGAGCGAGCAGTTTACGCCGGTCACGCATATGGCGCGCATGTATTCCATGGACGATGCCATGGATCTGGACGAACTCGACGCGTGGCTCCAGCGCACCGAGGATGCGCTCGGTGCCGGCAGCGTCACCTATACCTGCGAGCTTAAGATCGACGGCCTGGGCGTGGCGCTTACCTACCAAAACGGCACCTTCGTACGCGCAGCCACACGCGGCGATGGCACCACGGGCGAGGACGTGTCGCTCAACGTCCGTACCATCAAGGATGTGCCCATGCACCTGTCCGAGCCGGCGCTCGCCCACATGGGCGCCGACCGCGAGCGCACCATCGAGGTCCGTGGCGAGGTCTATATGCCCAAGGGCAGCTTTGTGCGCCTGAACGACGAGGCCGATGCCGAGGGGCGCGACCCCTTCGCCAACCCGCGCAACGCTGCCGCCGGCAGCCTGCGCCAAAAGGACCCCAAGGTCACGGCGCGCCGCGATCTCGCTACCTTTATCTATGCCATCGCCGATACCGATCCGCTGCACGTCCACAGCCAGCGCGAGTTCCTCGATTGGCTGCGTAGCGCCGGCTTTAGCGTCAACCCTAACGTGGCTCGCTGTGCCACACCCGCCGAGGTCCACGAGTTCTGTGCCCAGGCGCTCGAACACCGCGGTGACCTGGACTACGACATCGACGGCGTGGTCGTAAAGGTCGACAGCTTCCAGCAGCAGCTCGACCTGGGCTTTACCGCCCGCGCACCGCGCTGGGCCATCGCCTTTAAGTTCCCGCCCGAGGAAAAGCAGACCGTCCTGCGCGAGATTCGCATCCAGGTGGGCCGCACCGGTGTGCTCACACCGGTCGCCGAGTTCGACCCGGTGACGGTTGCCGGCTCCACCATCGCGCGCGCCACGCTGCACAACATCGACGAGATCCGTCGCAAAAACGTGCGCGAGGGCGACACTATCCACATCGACATTCCGGGCCGTAAGCTGGACCTGCTGGTGGACGAGACCGAACTGGAAAAACGCCGCGCCGAACTGGTCAGGCCCCAAAAGGACTGCCCCTATCCGGTGTTGCGGCGCTATGCCCATCTGGTCAGCTCGGCGGCCAACGGCGCGCGGTACAAGAATATTTAAGGAAACGCTGA
>CALJCO010000123.1 GCA_938023905.1 uncultured Collinsella sp.
CGACGAATTCTAGGCGGTGTCCCCTCCCTTTCAAGAAAGGGCGGAGGCGGGGCATTCCCCGCCTCTTACACCACATCTCTGCGCGCTACCTGTCACCAAATTAGTAGCAGCGATTTTCCGGTCCCGAGCAGCAAAATCGCCTTGTTTGGAGCCCGATCACGACTCTGAAGGACGAAAATCGATGCACTTTTGGCCGCTGGCACCGATTTTGGAGGCCATTTGGCTGCCACTAAACTGGTAACAGTACTCATATTTGGCCTTTTTTGACCACCGGGTTTCCGGCAAACCCCAAAAGCGGGTCCGGATCGCTCGATCCGGACCCGCTGGGGGTAGCGAGCACAATCGAGGTGTAAGAAGCAAGAGAGGGCCATCGCCTAGAATCGTCAGCGCCTAGATATTCAACGAGAGGAAAGACAGTGGTCCGCAGCGACATGCTACCCCAGCCGGACCGGGGGCTCGGCCTCGACCGGCCCCAGACCGAGGCATTTCACCGACGAGTTCAAGAGGAAGATAGTCGATCTCCACAACGCCGGAAAGCCCAGGCGCGAGGCCATGGACGAGTGCGACCTCGACAAGAGCACCGTGGAGAGGCGGGTCAAGTCGATAAACGAGACCGGCTCGCCGCGCGCCGCCGACAACCGCACGCCCGAGTAGAACCGGATCCTGGAGCCCGAGCGCGAGAACCGCAGGCTCCGGATGGAGGTCGACGTCTTAAGACGAGCGGCGCCAGCATACGCTCGGAAGTCAGGGCCATGGCGGCCAACGGGGGGGGCCGCTGCCCCATATCGGCGCAGCGCTGGCATCGAGGCCTTCTGACCTGTGTCAAGATTTCGGACACGCAAGCTCGAGGAATCAAGCGGCCATAGGCATGGCCTCGGGCTTGGGCTCGGTTCTCTCGAAGAAGGCCGCCATGGCCTCGGCCGGCACCTTGTAGCCGATCGTCGAGCGGGGCCTTCGGCGGTTGTAGTACGCCTCGATGAACTCGACCACCGCGTGCTTGGCGGAATCCCTGGTCGGGAAGCTGCGCCTGTAGTACATCTCGTTCTTCAGCGTGGCGAGGAACGACTCGGCCACCGCGTTGTCGTGGCAGTTGCCGGTGCGGCTGCAGGACAGCCGCACGTCGTTGTCGCGCGCCCATTCGGCCAGAAGCCTGCTGGTGTACTGGGCGCCGCGGTCGGCGTGGAATATCGCGTTGCCGGCCACGTAGCCGCGCGATTTGGCCGACGCCAGCGCCGAAACCACGATGTCGGCGGTCATGCGCTCGGAGAGCGACCAGCCCACCACCATGCGGGTGTTGAGGTCGATGACCGTCGACAGGTACAGCCATCCCTCGCCGGTGCGCAGGTAGGTGATGTCGCCCACGAGCTTGTAGGTTGGAACGGGACTGGTGAAGTCGCGGCTCACCAGGTCGGGCCGGGGCCTGGCCTTCGGGTCGGGGATGGTGGTGCGCTTCCTGGCGTTGGGCGTGCAGCCGCGTATTCCCAGCTCGTGCATCAGCTTGCGCACCCTGTACAGGGTCAATCCGGAGAACTCGCCGGGCAGGAAGCATTTCACGAACCGGAAGCCGAACCTGCGGTCCGACTCCAGCCACACGCGCCGGACCGCCTCGCGCTCGGCCGACCAGTTTTCTCGCGGGCAGCCGTTGGAGAGCCACGAGTAGAAGCCCGATCGGCTCACGCCGAGCACGCGGGCCATCATTTTCACCGGGAATTCGGCCTTCTCCGCCAACATCATCCGGTAGCATGCGGCTACGCCTGGCTTTTGGCGAAGAAGGCCGCGGCTTTTTTCAAGAAGGCGTTCTCCATCTCGAGCTCGCGTATGCGCCTTTTCGCCTCGCGAAGCTCGCGGTCCTCGGCCTTGGGGTCGGGCCCGCCGGCAAGCTCGCGCCGGCGGTTCTGCACCCACTTGTTCACGGTCTTGGAATTCAGGCCCAGTTCTGCGCAGCATTCCGTTATCGGCCTGCCCGTCGAGATGATGTAGTCGGCGGTCTCGCGCCTGAACTCGTCGGTGTACTTGGCGGCTGGGTTGGACATAGCATACCGTCCTCTCGGTCGTCGATGAATGCATTCTAAAGGATTGGGCCTCTAGCATGCGTGTCCGAAAAGACGATACAGGTCAGACAACCCAATCAGACGTCGTCTCGAGCGCGTCCTCTGCACGGTCGAGCGTGCTTCTGGCCTTGGCACCCTGTTTGAACCACGAGCGCAGGTCCTCGAGCGTGCTGCCCGCTGCATACACCTTGATTTTGCGACCGCCTTTCGTGGTCACCGTGCAACGGTCGCCGCTCTCGCTGTTCTCGTGCGCCGTGACCTTCTTGAGGCAATCGCGACGGAACGCCACGACGCGGGCATTGCTGATCTCGATGAACCAATCATCGTCGACAAGCGAAGTGCCCGTGGTACCTCGACTTGCCATCTCCTCGGCGAAGGAGAAGCCGAGTTCGCGCTCCTGCCTGCCGATCTCGAGGATGCCGCGGGCGGGCATGCTGAGCATGAGCAGGGGCAGGAGTCCCCCTATGAACAGGAAGAGGAACGGGACGAGCAAGAGCAGACGAGCACCGGCGTCGGTGAAAACAGCCATGAAGGCGATCACGAGCGAGAAGACGAGCGCCATACCGTTGAAAACAATCGTCAACGGCTTGATGGCAGACCAACACAGACCCGCCTTGGTCATCGGGCCGTCAACAGCGTCCGAGACCTCGATGCCCTCTTCCTCCAGACGGGCGAGGAGGTTGAGCGAGCACACCCCCTCGAGGCTTATCGAGCAGAACTTCCGGTCGCCCTCGAACAGGTCGATCCTCATCATCTGCGTGTGAAGCGTTGCACGGGTGATGTTGCCAAACGTCGTCTCCTTGCGGATGCCGAAGGCGTTACGCGAGAGAATTCGCTCACCGTCCACGTCGATGCGCGGGATGCTCAGCAGGGCCCAGATGGCCATGCCCGCGAGCGCCATGGCGTGACCGAACCACACAAGTTCGTGGTCCCACTCGCCCAACGAGACGCCCTGCCAGACGTAGACACCCAGCATGAGCAGTTCAAACGCGACGGCGCAGCAGGCGATGATCGTGCGAATGGCAGCGGGCATGCGCACCGTGAAGCGATCGAGGCTGTCCGTCGCCTCACTGCGCTCGCGCGCGCCGCGACGGGCGACCCATGCAGTGAGCGGACCGACGATGAACACCACCATCGCCACGCGCAGGAACGATTCGAGTATGTCGCCCATATTAACCACCATCCCAATAGAAAACGTGAATTTGGGAGACTATAGCAGAGCGAAGCGATCTGCACGGCATCGTCCGGGTGTTTTCGGCATACGGTGGAAACCAGCGGCAGCGGACGTTGAGAACTCACCCAAAAGACGCGATTCGACCGAAGCGATTCTTCTTGACTTGGTCTCAATGTGATACGACATGCGCCACTACCTGCGCGGTCTAGCGGCCCTGATCGAAGAGGGTCACACCGATGAGGCACTCGAGCGCATCGACGCGCTCTGCGAGACCAACGACCGCACCGCCGTGCGCCGCTACTGCGCCAACGAAACGGTCAACATTGCGCTCTCGTCGCTTTCCGCGGACATCAACGCGCACGGCATCACCGCCGACCTGCACGCCGCCGTGCCCGAAACCGTCCACGTGGGCGATGTCGATCTATTCAGTGTGGTATCGAACGCCCTGGACAATGCCATCGCCGCGGCGAGCGCCGCCCCCGAAGGCAAGCGGTTTGTCGACCTGGACCTTCGCTACGAAGACGGTCAGCTTCTATTGCTGGTTTCCAACACGTTTGGCCGTGCGCCGCACATGGTCGACGGCATGCCCGTGGCTCAGCACACTGGGCACGGCTTTGGCACCAAGAGCATTATGCTTGCCGTCGAGCGCATGAACGGCAACTGCCAGTTCCGCATTAACGGCGACCGGTTTGAGCTGCGCGCCGTGATGTAGGGGCTGCCGCCAACCTCGCTACAGCGGTGCAGCCGCCGGGGTCAGCTGCTTAATGTAGGCCCACATGCGCTGCTTGGCGGCCTTGTCGGTGAGCGCCGCCTCAAAACCGTCGAGCGCCAGCACGCGGCGCCCCTGCACATGGGCGACCAGGCCGGGCTTGAGCATGGCGGTGTCAAAGTCATCAATTGCCACAAGCATATCGGCATAGGTCTCGCGCATGACATCGGCCGCACTGTTGTCCAGCAGCAGCACCGCCTCGGGGTCCAAGGTCTCCAGCGCCTCGCGGAACAGGTCGCACGTCAGGGCCTCGCCCGCCGCGACCGCTCCGTCGCCCGCGCCGGCGACGCTTGCCAGCACACAAAAATCCTCGGGGGCATATCCGATGGCACCGAGCGCCTTGCGCAACGCGGCGCCATCCGCGCCGGCGGCCAGCTCGCCGCCCGAGCACTCGGCTTCATCCAAATCGCCTTTGACCAGCACAATCGGCGAGCACGCGTTGCCCGCGATACGCACACCGTGATCTGCAAGCGACGCGAGCTCCTGCTCGGTCGCCTGAGCGATGGCTTCTTTTTTCTGGCTTTGTGACGTGGGCATGCGCTCTCCAATCGTTTGCGTGCCCACCATTATATAAAAGAGCCGCCCGCGAGTGGTTGCTTTGCGGGCCGCTGGGTATAAGCACGGTCGTACTGAGTTTTACGCGGCCGAGCCGCGTCGTATTATGGAGGTCACCATGGCTGACATTAAGCAGATTACCCCCGAGAACTTCGGCGCTGTCGTCAACGATAGCCTGCCCGTACTGGTTGATTTTTGGGCCCCGTGGTGCGGCCCCTGCCGCTCGCTCTCGCCCATCGTAGACGAGGTTGCCGACGAGCTGGCCGGCAAGTTGGCTGTGGCCAAGTGCAACGTCGACGACAACCAGGACCTGGCCATGAAGTATGGCGTCATGAGCATCCCCACGCTGATTGTGTTTAAGAACGGCGAGGAGATTGACCGCTCGGTTGGCGCTCTGCCCAAGGCGAGGCTGCAGGCGCTGCTGGAGAAGCATCTGTAATACGCTTGTTACTTACCCGCCGTCCATGAGCAGTTTTGCACCGCTCGCCAGACTGCCGGGTGCGGCGCGTGTGACCACGGATAGTATGGTAGTTACAAACAGCCCCCAGTGAACGGGTGCGGGTCGCACAGACTCGTACCCGTTTTCTTATGCAGCTGCGCACAGAGCGGGCGTAGTAAAATCTGAACCACTGAACTGCCCCATACAAAAGGAGATCTTCCATGCATGATGTTGGAATGAACATGAGCCAGCTTGCCATGAGCGTCAAACAGGTCGACGACACCATCGAGCTCGCTCACGAATGGAGCCATCAGTTGCTACATGCGACCGAGAATTTTGACATGGAGCGCATCGGCGCCAAGCTCGAGGCAGCCATGGCCGCGCTGCACGAGGCCCACGGCGCGCTCGAGGGCTACGAAGAGGCCATCGAGGCCGACCACAACTCCGTCGGCTCCGTGAAGCTGGTGTAACGTGGCCGAACACGAGCACGGCTGCGGATACGAGCACGAGCATCCGCACGGGGCGGACGGCGACGCGGGCTGCCACTGTAGTGGCTCCGGCTCCGAGCTGGTCCGTTTTTCGGTTACCGCACCGGATGACCTGCTGCGCCGTTTTGACGAACAGATCGCGCGCCGCGGCGACGTGGCCAACCGCTCCGAGGCAGTCCGCGATTTGATTCGCGCCTCGATCGCCAAAGAGCAGATGCGCACGCCCGATGAGCACGTTATCGGGTCGCTCACCATGATCTACGACCATCACACAGGCGACCTGACACGCCGCCTGGATGAGGTGCAGCACGACTACACCGACGAAATCGTATCGACGATGCACGTGCATCTGGATCACCACAACTGTCTGGAGATTCTGGCGCTCAAGGGTCGCGGCGAGCGCGTCTACGAACTAGCCGACCGACTGCTGGGCCTGCGCGGCGTTAAGCACGGCGAGCTCACCTGCGCCGCCACCAAGCAAAGCCTGGGGCTATAGCGCACCTGCCAAAAAG
This sequence comes from uncultured Collinsella sp., assembly GCA_938023905.1. Taxonomy (GTDB): domain Bacteria; phylum Actinomycetota; class Coriobacteriia; order Coriobacteriales; family Coriobacteriaceae; genus Collinsella. The sequence goes on from CALJCO010000123.1 coordinate 5,989, forward strand.
GGACAGGTTTGTTGTGGCAGGTTTAGAAGTTTTACCGACCAAAATAAACCTGTCCCTTTTTGGTCGGTTTTGATGAGGGGTGCCGCATGCGGCATGTGCATATTCATGTGACGGGCATTGTGCAGGGCGTTGGCATGCGACCGTTTGTGTATCGCGAGGCTATGGCGCATGGCATTTGCGGCTGGGTGCTCAATGCGGGCGACGGCGTGCACATCGAAGCGCATGCTCTGGCCGATGCGCTCGATGCTTTTGTTGACGCGCTTTCTGAGCATGCGCCTGCGGCAGCCCGCGTAGAGCATGTCGAGGTTGTGGACCTGGCAGCCAACGGTTGGGATGCCGACGATGAGCGGGCCTTTCGTATCGTAGCGTCGCAGGATCAGACCGTGCACACGACGCTCATCTCTCCCGATATCGCCACCTGTGACGACTGCCTGCGCGAACTGTTCGACCCCACCGACCGACGCTATCACTACCCCTTTATCAACTGCACTAACTGCGGGCCGCGCTTTACCATCATCCGCTCGCTGCCTTACGATCGAGCGGCCACCTCGATGGATTGTTTTCCCATGTGTCCCGAGTGCGCCGCGGAGTATGCCGACCCACTCGACCGGCGTTTTCACGCGCAGCCCGATGCCTGCTTTGATTGCGGGCCGCATATTACGTGGAGCGAGGCTGTGAACGGCAATGCGTGCGGGAATTCGTCCGCGACACCGGCCGTCGGTACCACACGCGAGGCCAGCGACGCTATCATCGAGCGCTGCGTTGAGCTGCTGGCCGACGGTGGCATCGTCGCCATCAAGGGTCTGGGCGGATTTCACTTGGCATGCGACGCCTCCAACGAGCAGGCGGTAGCCGAGCTTCGCCGCCGCAAACGCCGCAGCAACAAACCGCTTGCCGTTATGGTGCGCGACCTTGCCGACGTTGAACGCCTGTGCCATGTCAACGACATTGAGCGCGGCTTGCTGGCCGGCAGCATTCGCCCCATTGTGCTGCTGCGCCGACGTGCCGCTTGCGAGAGCGGCGGCTCCCCCGACGCCCTCGCGCTCGCGCATTCCGTCGCGCACGACCTTCCCGAGCTCGGTGTCATGCTCCCCTACACCCCGCTTCAGCATCTGTTGCTTGCCGCGGCAGAAACCCGCGGCATGCACGCGCTCGTCATGACCAGCGGAAATCTGAGCGAAGAACCCATCGAGACCGACGACGACCTTGCCTGGGAACGCCTCGTTGCCGCCGGCATCGCCGACGCGTTGCTCGGTAACGACCGCGCGATCCTCTCGCGCTACGACGACTCTTTGGTACGCGTGGTCGACGGCGCTGTTATGCCCGTTCGCCGCGCTCGCGGATATGCACCCCAGCCGCTGCCGTTGCCGGCGCTCGACGGCACTCCGTCCTGCGTGCTCGCCTGTGGGCCACAACAAAAAGCCACGATTGCACTCACGCGTGAAGGGACGAACGGCGAGGCAACCTGTTTTGTGTCGCAGCATATCGGCGATGTTGAAAACGGCGAGACCTTCGATGCCTGGAACGCCGCGCGCACGCGCTTGGAAGATCTCTTTGACTTGGCACCCGCCGCCTTGGCCTGCGATGTACACCCCAGTTATCTATCGGGTCAGTGGGCGCGCGAGCAGGCACGGGAGCACAATCTGCCGCTCGTCGAGGTGCAGCACCATCATGCGCATATCGCGAGCGTAATGGCCGAGGCCATCGCCGCGGGCCAGCTTACAACCGACGCGCGTGTCCTTGGCATCGCCTTTGACGGCACCGGCGCCGGCACCGATGGGACCATTTGGGGCGGCGAGTTTCTTGTTGCCGGCCTTGGCGGCTTTGAGCGCGCCGCGCATTTACTCACCTGGGCGCTCCCCGGCGGGGCGGCCTCCGTGCGCGACGCCCGCCGCAACGCCTTTGCCCTGCTCAGTGAGCTCGGTCTGCTCGAGCACCCAGGCGCCGCTCGGCTTTTGGGCAGCCTCGACGAGCAAACGCGCAGCGTGACAGCCACCATGATCGAGCACGGCATCAACAGCCCGCGCACCAGCAGCATGGGGCGTCTCTTTGATGCCGCGGCAGCAATTCTGGGCATCTGCGACAAGGCAACCTACGAGGGCGAGCCTGCCATAGAACTCGAAGCCGCCGCCTGGCGCGCGTTCAGCAGTGAAAGTGCCTGCCCCACCGGCAATATGGCCAGCTTTTCCGTAACCGAATCATCCCGTCCGGACGACTTCCATGTTCTGAACTCCAGACCGCTTTTTGAGGCGCTTTTGGAGGGAATCAGGACCGGCGTGCCCGCCGGCAAGCTCGCGCTCGACTTCCATGTCACCATCGCACGCGCGTCGGCCCGCATCGCAAGCGAGATCTGCGCGCGCGAAGGCCTCGATACCGTCGCGCTCTCGGGCGGTGTGTTCATGAACCGGCTTTTGCTTCAGCTCCTTACCCACGAACTCAAAGACGCCGGTCTTGCCGTCTTGGTCCCCCACGCTGTACCCGCCAACGACGGCTGCATCGCCTACGGTCAGGCCGCCATCGCTCGCGCTCGCCTCGCGCAGACGGCGTTGCGATAGGCTGTTTTGCCAGCCTGCGCGCCGCCGTCTCACAGGTGTAACGCGTTTGCTCGTGACTCCCGCGAGCGCTACCATCAACTGATGGGTAATTAGGCGCCTATCCAGCGCAAAACGTATAAAAGGGGAACATTATGTGCCTTGCCGTTCCCGGTAAAGTGGTCAAACGCGACGACGACCTTAAGGCGACCGTCGACATGATGGGCATCGAGCGCCCCGTTTCGCTGCGCCTCGTGCCGACGGCACAGGTAGGCGACTATATTCTCGTGCACGCCGGCTTTGGCATTCAGATTGTCGACGAGCAGGAAGCCCAAGAGACACTCGAGCTCGTCAATACCATGACCGAGCTGGCCAAAGAGGACCAACTCGCCACCAACCCAGCCGAGGCATACTAGTGGCGGCGGCGCAGCCGGTTCGCTCCGGTATCGACTTTTCGGCATTTCGCGACCCCAAGCTGGCCCGCGAGCTCATCGATCGTATTCATGAGCTTGTCGGCAACCGCAGCATCAACCTTATGGAAGTCTGCGGTACGCATACCGTGAGCATTGGCCGCTATGGCTTTCGCTCCATTATGCCGACGGGGCTCAAACTGCTAAGCGGCCCGGGGTGCCCCGTTTGCGTCACCGCCAACCGCGACATCGATCACGCAATCGCGCTTTCCAACATGGACGGCGCCATCATCACCACCTTTGGCGACATGATGCGCGTGCCCGGATCGTCCACCTCGCTTGCCGCGCAAAAGGCGGCGGGGCGCGACATCCGCATCGTCTACTCTCCGCTCGACGCACTCGACATTGCCGAGCAAAATCCCGAACGCCCGGTCATCTTTATGGGCGTCGGCTTTGAGACCACAACGCCCACCATTGCCGCCGCCATTTTGGAGGCCGACGCGCGCGGGCTCCAGAACTTCTCGGTCTACTGTGCTCACAAGACCACGCCGCCGGCTCTGCGTGCGATCTCCAACGACCCCGAGACCGCCATCGACGGCTTTATCCTGCCTGGTCACGTCGCTACCATCACAGGCCTGGCACCCTTTGGGTTTTTGGTCGATGAGTTCGAGACCCCCGGCGTAGTCACCGGGTTTGAGCCGGTCGATATCTTGCAGGGCATCTGCATGCTGGTCCAGATGATTGTCGAGCACAGGCCCGCAATCGACAACGCCTACCGCCGTGGCGTCAATGCAGACGGCAATCCCGTAGCGCGCCAGCTGGTCGAGCAGGTGTTTGAGCCATGCGACACCACGTGGCGCGGGCTGGGGCCGATTGCGGCTTCGGGTCTTTCCATCCGACCCGAATTCGCGCGCTTTGATGCCGGCGCCCGCTTTGACGTGCCCGTTGAGGCGACGGTCGAGCCACGCGGGTGCCGCTGCGGCGACGTGCTTCGCGGAGCCATCACACCGAGCGACTGCCCGCTGTTCGGCCACGCATGTACGCCCGAACACCCCGTCGGCCCCTGCATGGTGAGCTCCGAAGGCAGCTGCGCGGCGTACTTTAGATACCGCGACTAGCCCGGACGCCCCCGCGTACCGGCACCACCCACGATTGGAGTTTTCGATATGTCCCGTACTGCCACCGATAGCACTGTCCTGCTGGGCCACGGCTCCGGCGGCCAGATGATGAAGCGCATTATCGATGAGGTCTTTCTGGATGCCTTTGGGTCGCCCGAGCTGCTTGCGGGCAACGATGCCGGTGTCGCCGCACTGCCCGCAAGCGGGCGAATCGCCATGTCGACCGACAGCTTTGTGGTAACGCCGCAGTTCTTCCCCGGCGGCAATATCGGCCGACTCGCCGTATGCGGAACCGTCAACGACGTCGCGACCTCGGGCGCTAACGTGCGCTACCTCTCATGCGGCTTTATCCTCGAAGAGGGCTATCCCATGGACAAGCTGCGCCAGATTGTGCAGACCATGGCCGAAACGGCGCGCGAGGCGGGCGTGTCCATAATCACCGGCGACACCAAGGTGGTCGAGCGTGGCGGTGCCGACGGCGTCTACATCAATACCGCCGGCGTGGGCGAAGTGCCCGCGGGCGTAACGCTCAGCGGTGCGAACTGTCGGCCCGGCGACGCCATCCTGGTATCGGGTACGCTAGGCGACCACGGCATCGCCATCATGAGCCAGCGCGCGGGCTTGGCGTTTTCGAGCGACATCGAAAGCGATGCTGCGCCGCTCAATCATCTGATTGCCGACGTGCTCGCCGCCGCCCCCGACACCCGCTGCTTCCGCGACCCCACGCGCGGCGGCCTGGCATCCACGCTCAACGAGTTTGCCCAGGCCAGCGGCGTTGCCATGGAGATCGACGAGGATGCCGTGCCCGTGCGCCCCGACGTGCAGGCGGCATGTGAGATGCTCGGTTACGATGTGCTGCAGGTGGCAAACGAGGGCAAGATGGTTGCCGTGGTGCCGGCCGAGCAAGCCGATGCCGCGCTGGCAGCCATGCGCGCCGCCCGCTACGGCGAGAACGCCGCCATCATCGGTCGCGTGCTGCCACTTGCCGAGGGCGCCCGTCCCGCCGTGCGCGTACGCACCGGCTGGGGCTCGACCCGTATCCTCGACATGCTCGTAGGAGAACAGCTTCCGAGAATTTGCTAGGGCGGAACCGCACGGTCGGCGCGATGCGGCTTGATATCCCTGGAGATGTTCAGATTCCAGCCACGCCAGACACGTAAGCCCAGTATTATGAGGTGCGTTTTAAACCCAATGACGGGAGCTTTCATGGCAGCAGCTTTTTCCCATGTGATTTTTGATTTAGACGGCACCATCCTCAACACGCTCGAGGACCTGGCGGCCGCCGGCAACCATACCTGCGAGACGCACGGCTGGCCTACGTTTGCCGTCGACGAGTACCGCTACAAGGTGGGAAACGGCATGCTCAAGCTGGTTGAGCGCTTTATGCCCGCCGAGTATGCGGGCGACGGCCGTATGTTTGAGCAGACGCTTGCCGAGTTTAGGGCTTATTACGGCGAGCACAAGGAGGACCACACCGCCCCCTATGCCGGTACGATCGAGATGCTCGACCGCCTGCGCGCCGCGGGTGTGCAGCTTGCCGTGCTCACTAACAAGGACCACGTCTCGGCGGCTCCGCTTATCGAGAAATACTTTGGTTCCGAGCGCTTTGCGCTGGCGCAGGGCCGCGTCGATGCGTTTCCTCCCAAGCCCGAGGCGCCTGTTACGCTGCATGTGATGAAAGAGCTAGGCGCCGACCCGGCAACCACACTCTATGTGGGCGATTCCAATGTCGATGTTCTGACCGGCCACAACGCCGGCCTTAAGAGTGCGGGCGTCAGCTGGGGCTTCCGCGGCCGCGCAGAGCTGGAAGCCGCCGGCGCCGACTACGTGGTGGACACCCAGGACGAGCTCGCGGCGCTGATTCTGGGCGAGTAGCGGGGCTGTCGCTCAACACGGCTGCATAGATTCTGTCGCGCGGAAAGCGCATCCCGTTTTGCCGCCTCAGAATGGGATGCGCTTTCCGGTTGAGCCTTGTCGGGGAAACCGCATCCCGTTTCAGAGCAGTATTCCGGGTCTCACTTTCCGCAACCCACCCCATCCGGAAACCGTGACCCGCTATTCGGCCAAATACCGGCTCGTATTTTCCCGAGCATTCGATGCAACGCTGGCGCAAGGAGTGTCCCCAACTGCCGGCAGAAAAGGAACGTCCCCAAGTGCCGCCCCAATGACTACCATGGCAACGCCGCAGGTAGAGGACGGACAGCGAGCGGGCACCAGAGCGAACAAATTGGCATGAAAAGAGGACGGCATAGACCTTCTGGTCATGCCGTCCTCTTTGAATGACAAGTTGTCGCTCTGGTGCCCGCGCAGCGTCGAGCAGTTACGGCGTTTGGTAAAACGCCGTAACAAACTACCGCGTAACTCCCCTAGTTCATCATTGCATTCATCATCTCGGTGGTTGCGGAATCGTCAGCAGACCACTCGCCATCGTCATTGGCGGTGTACTTGAAGGTAACCTTGGTGTCCTTGGTCTTAGCGGCCTTGGTCACGTCGACCATGACCTGGCCGGCCATCTTGTACAGGTCGTCCTCGGAAGGCATCGTATCGAGCGCCGCGATCTTCTCCTGATACTGGGTGGCGAAATCTTCAACGATCTTGTTCATGGACTTGCAGGTAATGGTGACATCGGCAGTCGCGGTGCCCTTGTCCTCGTCGACCGTCACATCGCCGATCTTGTAGTCAAAACCCTCGAGATAGCTCTTGGCGTACTCCTTGGGATCGATGCCCAGCTGCTCGAACTCGTCGCCCGAGGCCTCTTCCAGGCCGGCGAGGAAGTCGTCGCCGCCGTTCTTGACCTCGTCAAACTGCGTCGTAAGATCCTCGGTGATGAGCTCCTCAACCGAAGGACCTCCGCAGCCGGAAAGCACAACCACGCACGCGACCAGAACAGCCATCAGGGGCGCAAGCAGCAGCTTCTTCTTCATGACATTCCTCCCAACAAGCGGCACCGCGCTTCCCGACGCGGTGCGCGTCGTAACAATAAGGCCATACTAGCCGATAACGAACACCCCCGGCAAAGCAAAGGCGCAGTCGGCTCGATTTAACGTCCGAACGGTTTACCGGTCCGCCCAACGCGCAATAAAACGTTCCGCCGCATTGCAATAAAAAAGGGCGGCCGGATAACCCGACCACCCCAAAACACCCTTATGTTGCCGCAGACTACTTGCGGACGACCTTGACGATGGCATCGCCAGCGGAGACAGCGGAGTCAGCCTCGACGGCGAGCTCGACGTCGGCGAACTCGGCGGTGTTGGACACAGCCACGACGACGCAGTCCTTGTAGCCGGCAGCGGCGATCTTGGCGCGGTCGATCTTGAGCATGGGCTGACCAGCCTTGACGACGTCGTCGGCCTTGACGAAGCCCTCGAAGCCGTCGCCGTTCATGTTGACGGTATCGACGCCAACGTGCACCAGAACCTCGATGCCGCTATCGGACTGCAGACCCACGGCGTGGCCCATGGTGACGGTCACCTTGCCGTCGCAGGGAGCGTAGACCAGATCGTCCTCGGGCCACACAGCGCAGCCCTTGCCCAGAACCTCGCCACCAAAGACGGGATCGGGCACGTCGGCCATCTTGATGACCTTGCCCTTGACGGGCGAGCACAGCACGTCGGCGCCGGCAGAAGCAGAGATGGAGGCCGGAGCAGCGACAGCCGCGGGCTCAGCCTTCTTCTTGAACATGTCAAACAGACCCATACGTTTTCTCCTCTTGATTAAGCGCAACGTTGTGCGCATGCCTATGGTGATTATAGTGCCAAATGGTTCAAATGCTAAGGTGGGGACTCGAATCGCGAGCCCATCCCAACGCTTTTCCCCGGTGGCACTCATATTGTCGATTAATCCAGGCCCTCGGCACCGTTGGACTTGATGATCTTCTGGTAGGCGTAGAAGCTGTCTTTGCGGCGTCGCTCGTAGGTACCGGTGCCGTCGTCGTACTTATCGACGTGGATAAAGCCGTAGCGCTTGCGCATCTCGCCCGTGCCGGCGGAAACCAGGTCGATGGGGCCCCACCAGGTGTAGGCGATCAGGTCGACGCCGTCGGCAATGGCCTCGCCCATGGCCTTGACGTGGCTCTGCAAGTAGGCGATGCGATACGGGTCATGGATGGAGCCGTCCTCCTCGACCTCGTCGTAGGCGCCCATGCCGTTCTCGACCACCATCAGCGGAATCTCGTAGCGGGCGTAAATCTCGTTGAGGGCGATGCGCAGGCCCAGCGGATCGATCTGCCAGCCCCAATCGGTGGACTCCAGATAGGGGTTCTTGCCGCCAAAGGTCATGTTGCCCTCGGTCATCTCGTGATCCTTGTGGGTGCCCACGGTGCCGGACATGTAGTAGCTAAAGGTGTAGAAATCGACCTTGCCGTCGGCGATATCCTGCAGGTCGCCGTCCTCCATCACGAGCTCGATATCGTTTTCGGCCCAGAAGCGCTTGGCATAGAACGGATACTTGCCGCGCACCTGCACGTCGGAGCAGTACCAGTTCATGGTATTCATCTCCTGCTGCGTGGCGAACACGTCGGCCGGATCGCACGTGGCGGCATAGGAGAGGATGAAGCAGTCCATGTTGCCCATCTTAAACTGCGGATAGTGCTCGTGGGCATAGCGCACGACGCGGCCGCTGGCGACAAACTGGTGATGCAGGGCCTGCATACGGGCCTGCGGCGTGGTGTGGACCGCCGAAGCCGGGCCCTCAAAGCCCTGGATCATGCTGGTCCCAAAGAGGTTACCCATGTCCTGGGTGCCGCAGTTGATCTCGTTGAAGGTGAGCCAGAACTTGACCTTGTCCTGATAGCGGTCGAAGACGGTCTGGCAGTACTTCTCAAAGAAGCCGATGAGCTCGCGGCTCGCCCAGCCATTGTATTTCTCGACCAGGTGATAGGGCATCTCGTAGTGCGACAGGGTCACGAGCGGCTCAATATTGTGAGCGCGCAGGCAGTCGAAGACGCGGTCGTAGAAGGCGAGACCTGCCTCGTTGGGCTCGGCGTCGTCACCGTTGGGGAAGATGCGGCTCCAAGAGATGGACATGCGGAACATGTTGAAGCCCATCTCGGCGAACAGCGCGATGTCCTCCTCGTAGTGATGGTAGAAATCGATGCCGTCATGGTTGGGGTAGAAGCGGTTGGGGTCGATGTCGATCGTGATCTGACGCGGCTCCTTGTAGCTGCCGCCCAAGAAATGGTCGTCGACCGAAGGACCGCGGCCGTCCACGTTCCAAGCGCCCTCAAACTGATTGGCGGCCGTGGCGCCACCCCAATAGAAACCCTCGGGGAATCCCATAAGTGCCTCCTCGCTCATGCGTGTTGCTGATGAAACGAGTATGCCGCCGAGTCGCTCCAGGCCAGGGCGAAGGCGCCGATTTGGACACTTCTTTTCGCAGACGCGCGCTGCAACAGCGCTGCAGCTGAAACTTTTTGACACCGAAGGAGCGAAGACAATCCGCCCCGCGCTTACCGGCGGTATGCCGCGGGGGTGCAGCCATACTTGTCGTGAAACTTACGGTAGAAGAAGCTCATGTTTTCATAGCCCACCGCATGCGCAGCCGCCCCGGCCGTGGCGCCGCCGCGCAGAAGCTCGGCCGCACGTACCAGGCGTCGCTCCTGCACAAGCTGCCTAAAGGTCTTGCCCACATGCCGCTTGAGGAGCGCCGTCGCATAATTAGGGCTCAAGCCAAACTCCGCCGCCATCCCCTCGAGGGAGCATGCAGCGAATTCGCGATCGATATAGCCAAGCATTCCCGTCACCAGGGCAGTGGGCCCCGCTGCGCCGTCCGCCGCGCCGCGCACCAGCTCGCGCTCGTAGCAATCCATGAGCTCGGCCAAAAACAGCTGAAACAGACGCAAGACGATCTCGGGACCGTTGGGGCTCGGGTCGTACAGCTCGCAGAGCATCTCCTGCATGTAGCGCCGAATCCGACGGCTCTCGCCGCAATGAAAACGGACATGGCCCCGATGGTCCGTCTCGCTGTTGAGCGCGTTGAACAAAAACCGCGAGACCGCGCTCTCGCGCGAGAGGCTCGACTCGAGACTCCGGCGCAAAAAAGAGCGTGAAACGGTCATGCTCAGCATGATGTCGTCCTCACCAAGCGCCGCCACGGCATGCGGGCAGAGGGCGTCGAGCAAAAGCACCTCGTTGCGGCCCAGCTCGAGCCTCTCCCCCGCCACCGTCTGCGGGCAGCGTCCGCGATACACATAGCTCAGCTCCACGTAATCATGCACGTGCTCGGGAACTGCATTAAAGCGCGAGTTTTTCCTTATCGTCAGGCCACGCGGCATGCCGGGCTGGGCATAGGCAAACCCTGGCTGGCCAATCTTGCGCACTGGGCATCCGTCGATTTCGACATGCTCGGTCATAATCGACCAATCAAATGCCATGCCGTCTTTATAAGCGATCTCACTGGCGCTCAGTTCGTTGAGCCTACGCTCGAGCTCGTCGATCTCCATGGCTTGCCAATCGTTGATTTGGTCATAGTTCGTCGTGATTCAGATATTAGCAGAACGCGCCGACGCGTCCATAATCTGTGCTATGCAGCAGATCGATCGAGCCAAGGAGGATCCATGACCGCGTACTATCAGCAGGTGCTCGAGGGCACATACGACAACCACGTGCTTCCGTTTTTGTGGATGAAGGGCGAGAGCCATAAGACCATTGCCGAGTATCTGGAAAAGATCGCCGGCGCCGACATCCACGAGGTCTGTCTCGAAAGCCGCCCACACCCCGATTTTTGCGGCGAGGGCTGGTGGCGCGACTTGCGCTTTGTCATTGACGAGTGCAGGCAGCTGGGCCTTAAGCTCTGGATCTTGGACGACGCGCACTTCCCCACGGGCTTTGCCAACGGCGCCGTCAAGGAGGCCGTGCCCGAGCTCCGCAAGATCGTGCTCACGCACCGCACGTTCGACATCGTGGGCCCCACGTCCGCCGCGAGCATCGCGCTCGCCAACATGCTCGACAAAACGGAGCGCTTCTACGGCGTGACATTTATGCAGGACGGCAGCCCCGTCGACGTCGCTTACCGAGTAATCGACGATGCAGACGGCAACCCCAGCCGCCTGGTCTTCGATGCACCTGCGGGCCTCACGCAGGCATGCGTGATGTTCACGAGCGGCAAGACCTCCTACAACGAGGACTACATCAATATGGTCGACCGCGCCTCGGTGGCGCAGCTCATCGATGCTGTCTACGAGCCGCATTTTGAGCATCTGGGCGATGAGTTTGGCAAGACCATCTTGGGCTTTTTCTCCGATGAGCCCGGATTTGCCAACGAGAAGGGCACCACGGGCCCCGATGGCATCTCGGACACGCTCATCGGCAAGGCCACCGCGCCCCTACCCTGGTCGGCCGAGCTTGAGCGTCGCCTGCGCGCGGCACTGGGCGAGCGCTACCTGGCCGAGCTCCCGCACCTGTGGGACCGCGAGCCGGCCGGCGCGCACGTACGCCACGTCTATATGGACATCGCGAGCACCCTCTATAAGGAGTGCTTCTGCGACCAGCTCGGAGACTGGTGCCGCGCGCGCGGCGTGCAGTACATCGGCCACGTTATCGAGGACAAGGACTGCCACGCGCGCCTGGGCGTGGGCGCCGGGCACTACTTCCGCGCCGTGGGCGGTCAGGACATGGCGGGCGTCGACATCGTGATCAA
>CALJCO010000124.1 GCA_938023905.1 uncultured Collinsella sp.
CAAGACGAAGGCCACATTAAGTGGCCTTCTTTGCGTGCGGAACTCATTTTGAGCAAGCACCCGCCCTGCCGGGGCTCCCGGGTCCTGCAACGACTCGGCCGTTCGGGTCAGGCGGGGCTGAATGGAATTTGGTGAATGAGGGTGCCGTTGGCGCCTTCATTCTTTATATATGTTGGGAGCGCCAAGCGGTGGGGGTGGTGCCGGTGTGTTGCTTGAAGGCTTGGGCGAAGGCGGCCTGCTGAGGGTAGCCTAGACGCTCTGCGACCTGCGCTATCGTGAGCGAGCTATCGGCCAAAAGGTCCTGTGCTCGCTCCATACGGCGTCTGCGGATGTAGGCGCCCAGGGACTCGCCAGTTTGGGCCTTAAAGGTGGCGCATAGCTTGGAGCGGCTCGTGTAGAGCCTCTCGGCCACCTCGTTGATACCCACATGTTTGCCCTTGTCGAGCGAGTGTTCTACAAGGCTCGTCGCTTCTTCGGCAATGGTCACGCTGACGCGTGTGTCTGCCGCCTGCCGCGCCTGCTTGTGGGCCGCGCGCGAACAGGCGAGCTCTGCGACCATGGTCTCCACGATGCCTTGCATATAGACGTGTCCGCCTACGGTGCGGGCGCGTTCCTCGTTAATCCGGCGCAGCGTGTGGCAGATGGCAGACGTCGCCTCCTCGTGCCATGGCTCGGCAAACGCCTCGAAGATTCCCGCGAACTCGGTGGGATAGCGGTGCTCCAGTTCGTCAAAAAATCCAGGCAAAAAGAGCACCGAGCGCGAGTGATAAAGCTGCCCTGCAAACAGCGGACTTAGCTCCTCGCCGCAGCTATCTTGGATAAAGCTGCACACCGCGCTGTTCGGCCACGGCCCGCGCAGTGGCTTAAGGTTCGCAGGCGTTATGCCAGCCTTGGGCATGCATATGAGCGTGGGGGCGCTGACCTCGCTCACGCACGCGTACGGTTCGGGCGTGTATTCGGCTAGGTGCATGTTGTGCATCGGGGTAATGAAATGCTCCATGACGATGCAGGTGGGGGAAAGGGGCATGATCCATGCGCGTCCGTGCGCCCGATCGTTTGCCACCTCACCGGTAAAGACGGCGCCCTTGCCGGAAAGCTGCAGGCCAAACTGCTCAAATTGCGGTGCGTAGAGCTCGGTTATATCGGTTGCTGCCCGCCGCATTTTCAAAAGCGTCCCCTTCCTTTGCGGAAACGTCCACGCCTGGCTCGATTGTGTGCCTCGGCTAACACGCCAATGATAAGTTTCTAACGGTTAACTCTCAAGCCGTTAGAAAGGAATCTCATGGCAAAGGGATCAAAAAGGGAAGGCGGCGGCATCGGCGAGCTGCTTGCATATGCCGGCGACCGTAAATTCCTAACGTATTTGGGCATGGCCCTCTCGGCGTTCTCGCAGCTGTTGAGCTTTGGCCCGTACGTGTGCATCTGGCTTGTTGCGCGAGATCTTATCGCCGTGGCGCCTAACTGGAGCGAGGCCGCCGACATCGCGATGTATGGTTGGTGGGCTGTCGGTTTTGCCCTGGCAAGCATCGTGGTCTATTTCGTGGGACTCATGTGCACGCACCTGTCCGCGTTTCGCTGCGCATCCAATATCCGCAAGACCACGAGCGAGCATCTGCTTAAGCTGCCGCTCGGCTACTTTGACACGCACGCCACCGGTGAGCTGCGCCGTATCGTAGACGGCTGCGCCGCCTCTACCGAGACGCTGCTCGCACACATGCTGCCCGATATTGCCGGCGCCACCGCCATGGTCGTGGGCCTGCTCGTGCTGCTTTTTGCCCTCGATTGGCGTTTGGGCGCGGCATGCTTAATCTCGGTCGTTGTTTCGTTTTGCGCCATGGCCACCATGATGAGCGGCAAGGGCGGCGAGTTTATGAAGGCCTACATGGGTGCGCTGGTCAAGATGAACAAGACCGGCACCGAATACGTACGCGGCATCCCCGTGGTCAAGGTATTCCAGCAGACGGTCTACTCCTTTAAGGCGTTCCATGATGCGATCGCCGAATACGCCGACATGGCGCAAAACTATGCGGGTACGTTTTGCCGAGGTCCGCAGGTGCTCAACCTTACCGCGCTCAACGGCCTTGTGGCATTCCTTTTGCCCGTGGCGCTACTGTTGGCACCGGGCGAGACGGACTTCGCGCACTTTATGGTCAACTTTACGTTTTACGCAATCTTTTCGGCCGTGGTGCCGACGGCCATGACCAAGCTTATGTTTGTGGGCGAGGCCTCTCAGATGAGTGCCGATTCGCTGGCGCGCATCCGAAGCGTTATGGATTCCAAGCAGCTCTCCGTGCCTGCCCAGCCCAAGCACCCTGCTGGCAGCGATGTGCGCTTTGAGGACGTGAGCTTTACCTACGAGGGTGCCGAAGCGCCTGCCGTCGATCATGTGAGCTTTAGCGTTCCCGCAGGCAGCACCCTTGCGCTGGTGGGCCCCTCGGGCGGCGGCAAGTCGACCTGCGCAAGCCTGATCCCGCGTTTTTGGGATGTTTGTTCGGGTCGCGTGCTTGTGGGCGGCGTAGACGTTCGCGACATGGACCCGCACGAGCTTATGGACCAGGTTGCCTTCGTGTTCCAGACCAACCAGCTGTTCCGGCAAACACTTGCCGATAACGTGCGTGCCTCCAAGCCCACGGCCACTGACGACGAAGTGCGTGCGGCCCTCTCCGCAGCTCAGTGCGACGACATTGTGGCCAAGCTCCCGCAGGGTATTAACACCATGCTCGGTGCTGGAGGGGCATATCTTTCGGGCGGCGAGGTGCAGCGCGTAGCACTCGCCCGCGCGATCCTTAAAGACGCGCCTATCGTGGTGCTCGATGAGGCCACGGCGTTTGCCGACCCCGAGAACGAGGCGCTCATCCAGCGTGCCTTTAGCAAGCTGGCGGCGGGTCGCACAGTCATTATGATCGCGCACCGGCTTTCGACCGTGGTGGGGGCCGACAAGATCGTGGTGCTCAACCAAGGTAGCGTGCAGGAGACTGGCACCCATGCCGAGCTGCTGTCCCAAAACGGTCTATACGCCAAGATGTGGGCCGAATACGAACAGGCCGCGAGCTGGAAGATCACTGCTGCCGCGGATGCCGCCGTCACGAAGGGAGGCGAGGCCTAAATGTTCGCCTCATTCCAAAAGAAGTACTTCCTATCCGATAAAGGCGTCGCCGGCGTAAAACGCGGCATTTTCTGGACCGCGCTCACCAATCTCATTACCATGGCCGGCATGGGCTTATTGTTCCTGGTCATGGCCGGTTTTGTCGAACATCTCGCCACCGGTGCCGACCTGCCGGATGCCCTGCCGATTGTGGGCGGCCTCCTGGTCTTTTTCGTGTTGCTCTTTGCCTCTAACTGGCAGCAGTATTACTACACCTACTGCATCTTTTACGAGGAGTGCGGCAAGCAGCGTATGGAGATCGCCGAGCGCTTGCGCAAGCTGCCGCTGTCGTTTTTTGGCCGTCGTGATCTGGCCGATTTAACCGAGACCATCATGGGCGACGTCCAGGCCATGGAGCACGCCTACAGCCACGTGCTGGGAGAGCTTTGGGGTGCCATCATCGCAAGCGCCATTGTGTTCGTGGCGTCGCTGTTCTTTTGCTGGCAGCTGGCGATCGCGGCGTTTTGGAGCGTGCCCGTGGCCTTTGCCGTGCTGTATCTGACACGCGGCCCCATGACCCCGGTGTTCGACCATGTGCGTGCCGAGAAGGTCAAGGTTACCGAGGCGATCCAGGAGACGCTCGACTGCGTGCGCGAGATCCGCGCCACCAACCAGGAGGCTCATTATCTTGAGGGACTCAACGCCGTGATCGATGCCGAGGAGCGCGAGACCACCAAGGGCGAGCTCGCCAATGGGCTTTTGGTTAACTCCGCCTTTGCTATCCTGCGTCTGGGCATTGCCACCACGTTGGTCACGGGCGCTGCGATGGTCGCCTCCGGCCAGGTCGACTTTTTGATGATGTTTGCCTTCCTGCTCATGGTGAGCCGCATCTATGCGCCCTTTGATCAGGCGCTGATGCTGATGTCCGAGCTGTTTGCCGCCGAGTCGTCGGCCAAGCGCATGCGTTCCATCATGGAAGAGCCCGTGGCGCGGGGCAGCGAGCAGTTTGAGCCCGTAGGCCACGATGTGGTGTTCCATCACGTGGCATTTGGCTATGGTGCGGGCGAGGACGGCCGCGCCGGCGAGAAAGTTCTTACCGATGTGAGCTTTACCGCCAAGGAAGGCGAGGTCACGGCACTGGTCGGTCCTTCGGGCTCCGGTAAGTCTACGGTGAGCCGCCTGGCCGCGCGCTTTTGGGATGCCACCGCGGGCACGGTCACCGTGGGCGGCGTGGATGTTGCGAGCGTGGATCCCGAGGTGCTGCTGCGCGACTACGCCATTGTGTTCCAAGACGTGCTGCTCTTTGACGACACGGTGATGGGAAACATCCGTCTTGGTCGTCGCGATGCCACCGATGAGGAAGTGCTTGCTGCCGCGCGTGCCGCCAACTGCGACGAGTTTGTGAGCCGCATGCCGCAGGGCTATGGCACGATGATTGGCGAGAACGGCTCCAAGCTGTCCGGCGGAGAGCGCCAGCGCATTTCCATCGCCCGCGCGCTGCTCAAAGACGCGCCTATCGTGCTGTTGGACGAGGCGACGGCGAGTTTGGATGTGGAGAACGAGACCGTGGTACAGCAGGCACTCTCCCGTCTGCTTACAGGTAAGACGGTTATCGTTATTGCCCACCGTATGCGTACGGTAGAAAATGCCGACAAAATCGTTGTACTCAAGGATGGTGTGGTTGCCGAGCAGGGCACTCCGGCGCAGCTCAAGGCGGCAGGTGGAGAATTCGCCCGCATGGTCACGCTGCAAAAGGAAGCAGCTACCTGGCAGCTGTAAGAAGGGGCAAAGGGACAGTCCCTTTCTCACATTGACAATCGGTTACTCCGCATCGTTAATTTTCAAAAGGTTAGCCATGGCTGACCTAGATAGTTAGATAAAATTGAGATATTTCAAAAGCGTGCTCGAGCAAACTTGTTTACTCGGGTGCTGAGGCACCATGCCGCGTCCAATGCGGCAAAAGGGAGAAGCAACATGAAGAAGTCGACGTTTAACACCCTGCTTGTCGGTGGCGGTTTTCTGCTCGGTACGGCCGGCATCAAGCTGCTCACCAGCGCTCCGGTAAAGAATGCTTGCGTGCAGGGTATCGCGTGCGGCATGCGCATCAAGAACGGCTACCAGGACATGGTCGAGCAGGCCAAGGCTAATGTCGACGACATGGTTGCCGAGGCTGCTTACATCACCCAGAGCGAGGCCGCTGCTGACGAGGCAGCCGAGTAACGCTCCCAGGCACAAACTATGAGATTCTCGATTATTAGCGAGATCCCCGGCAGGACCCGTCTTCAATTGGCGGGTCCTGTGCCAGAGAGCGATCTCGATGCACTTCTTAAGCTTGGCGGCGACATCGACGGCGTGCACAAGGTGCGCGTCTACGGCCGCATCGGCCAGATGGCGCTCGAATACGATGAGCCGCGCCGCGCGAGCGTGCTGGCCGCCGTCGGTGCGCTCGACGCTCAGGCCATTGCCGACGCAAAGACGGGTTACGTGATGCAGCTTGAGCCGCGCAAGCACAAACTCGTTATGGACCTAGCGACACTCGTCGGTGCCCATTACGCGCGTCGCTGGTTTTTGCCCACGCCCCTGCGTGCGGTGTTTGTCGTAGCCGGTTACATGACCTTTTTGCGCGCTGCCCTTCATGAGCTGGCGCAGCCGCGCCTGACCGTTCCCGTGCTCGACGCTTCGGCCATCGGCATTTCGTTCGTCAAACGTGATGTCGACACCGCAGGCCAGACGATGTTCCTGCTCAACGTGGGCGAGCTGCTCGAGGACTACACCCGCGCCATGAGCGAAAACGAGCTCATCAACTCGCTGCTCGATGTGCCCGATAAGGCGCAAAAGGTCGTCGGCGACATCGAGGTAAGCGTTGCCGCCGCCGAGCTCGAGCCCGGCGACTTGGTGGCCGTGCGTACTGGCATGTCCATTTGCATCGACGGTGTTGTCGAGCAGGGGAGCGCTATGGTCAACCAGGCGACCCTGACCGGCGAGCCGCTGGCCGTCGAACGCAGCGTGGGCGACGACGTGTTCGCCGGAACCGTCGTGGAAGACGGCAGCATCTTGGTGCGCGTGCGCGCCAATACGGCGCAAACCAAACTGCGCTCGATCGTCTCGCTCGTGCAGACGGCCGACTCGCTCAAGTCCGAGGGCCAGTCGCACATGGAAGACCTCGCCAACAAGATCGTCCCGTGGAACTTCCTGCTCGCGGGCCTTGTCGCGCTTACCACGCGCAGCCTCATTAAGACCTCGGCGGCGCTGATGGTCGACTACTCGTGCGCACTCAAGCTCACGGGTTCCGTCGCCGTCATGACTGCCATGAGCGATGCTGCCAAGATGGGCGTCATGGTCAAGGGCGCGAAGTACTTTGAGTCGTTTGCCAAGGCCGACACCATTGTGTTTGATAAGACCGGCACGCTCACCGAGGCACAGCCGCGTCTAGCTTGCGTGCTCACCACCGACGGCTGGAGCGAGGACGAGGTCCTGCGCCTTTCTGCTTGCTTGGAGGAGCATTTCCCGCATCCGGTGGCACGCGCCGTCGTCAACGCTGCTCGCGAGCGTGGGCTCGAGCACCGCGAGCGCCATGCCGCCGTCGAGTACATCGTGGCGCACGGCATCGCTTCCTCCATCGAAGGGCGTCGCGCGATTATCGGCTCGGCACACTTTGTGTTTGAGGATGAGGGCGCGCAGCTCGATTCCGACATTAAGGAGCGCATTGAGTCCCAGATGCAGGGCCTGTCGCCGCTGTATCTGGCGGTCGACGGCACCGTTGTGGGCGTGCTCGGAATCGAGGATCCGCTTAAGCCCGGGGTCCGTGAGGCCATCGCCGACCTGCATGCGTTGGGCGTCAAGCACGTGGTCATGCTCACGGGCGATTCCGAGCGCACGGCCGAGCGCATTGCGCGAGAGGCAGGGGTCGACGAGTTTAAGGCCGAGCTGCTGCCCGAGGACAAGTACGCTTATGTGGAGCGGATTAAGCGCGAGGGGCGCCACGTTGCCATGGTGGGCGACGGCGTCAACGATTCACCGGCGCTCGGTTTGGCCGACGTGGGCCTGGCGATGGGTGGCGGAAGCGATATCGCCAAGGAGGTCGCCGATATCATCCTGACCGATACGGATCTGGCCGCAATCGTGCGCCTGCGTCGCATGAGCCAGGGGCTTATCGACCGTCTGACGAGTTCGTATTCCAAGGTGATGCTCACCAACTCGGCGCTGTTGGCGCTGGGCATTACCGGCATGATCACTCCGCAGACGTCGTCACTGCTGCACAACGGCTCGACAATCGCCTATAGCTTGGGCAACTCAAAAGCGTACCTGCGTTAGCAGACGTGTTTGCCCACGTTATCTGGCCTGCGCCCAGACGGCATCGGTGTCGTCCGGGCGCAGGCCTTTTGCGTTTGAACATTTGCTAGCTTCTCTATATAGTGTTGCTAGCAAGGCTAGCAATTGAAGGGAGCGAGATCGACATGGGTGCTGTTAGCGGCATGGCGCAGGTGAACGTTCGCGTGGATCGCCAGGTCAAGGACCATGCGGAGGAAGCGTTGCGGCTTTCGGGCGGGTCACTGCCCGAGCTCATCAAAAAGGTGGTGGCCAAGGTCGCGCAGGGTGGCGGGCAGTGCGAGGAAGTGCTTGCGGCCGTCGACGACCGGCGGCAGACCGTCGCGCACGATACTCCGTTCGCCGCGTCGTGGGCGGCGGCGGATCAGCTTTACGCGGACCTGGGCATCGCTACGTCGCCCGTATCCGACAATCGCGATTGGGACACAATCTATTCCGAAGCCATGGACGAGCGCTATCGCCAAAAGGGGATGATCCTGTGAGCGGGGCTCCCCTCAAAATAATGGTGGATGCCAACGTATGGGTTGATTCGTTTTGCGTCGACCATGCCGAGTCGCTTGCCGCGCGTGCGTTTATTGGGCAGGCGACGGAGGCGGGGGCATTGCTGTTCTTTCCGGTGCATATCGCCAAGGACGTACTGTATGTTGTACAGCACGAACTGAAGCGCAGCGTTCTTGCCAGCGGGGGAGCGCTCGGCGAGGCTTCTGCCCGCGCGATTGGCGATGCGGCGCTGGCGTTTGTTCGGAACATGACCGAAAACGCCACGGCCGTGGGTGCAGATGCGTCGGACCTTTGGCTGGCCGACAAATACTTAGCGCTCCATCGCGATTACGAGGACAACTTGGTACTCGCCGCATGCAAACGCGCCCAGGTCGATTACTTGGTGACCAACGATCGAAAACTGCTCGAACATGCCGATCTTGCAGCAAAGACACCTCGTCAAATGATGCCGATTCTTGCCTTGGCCGAATGCGGCGGCGCGGCAATCGGTTGACGCGAACTGTTTGCGGGCCTCTTGGACGACGATGCGCCAAGGGGCCCGCGTCTGCTATTTACAAAAGCTCGGCCTTGATGGCGGGACTTTCTGCGAGCTGCTCGGCTGCCTTTTCGTCGGAGCTGTCGAGTGCTGCCAGACTGCGGTAGACCCACTCGTTGACCTGGGTGTTCTTGACGCCTGCGGTCTGCATAAGGGCGCCTACCTCGCGGATTGCTGCGAACAGATCGGCCTTGGGACCCGCGAGCTCGACCTCGATACCGTGGTAGGCGGCCACGCCGCGGTTCTCACTCACGTGGTCGATAAAGCCCTCGACGGTCTCAAGCTGCTGGGCGAGAGCCACATCATCGTTAGCGTCCAGCGCGACGAGTGCGTTCGATACCGTGAGGGCGGGATGTCCGCAGGGGACAAAACCCTCGATGACATCCATAGCTTCGGTAATGGTTGAGCCCAGGCCTGCGAGGGCATCGACGAGTTGCTGCTTGGTATCCATAACGGTCCTTTCGACGGGTCAATTTTGCTTGGCGAAAATATACGTGACGCGATCGGTAACAAAAGTGCGAAGTGCGGCGCACATTGGGGTCTTCACAGCTCGTGCATAGAACAGCTGTCCGCTTTCAGAACGTGGTAAGATAACACTCCACAAGCGGGGCTTGCCCCGCATGTTCCTTGAAAAGTCGACGGGCGTTGGGTGCTCGTACCCAATGCCATCCAGACTTTCCCGACATTCGGGGGCGACTGGTTTCGACACGATAGCTCTGAGAGAGGAAGCAAGCCGAGGTCTCCTCGCCTCGTTAAACAGGGGTACCGTCAAATTGAATTGACAACAACTCTTCTTTTGAGCCTATGGCTCTCGCTGCTTAGTTTATAGCGGCGCGTCAACCCGGTGATTTCCCCGACACCGGCGCGACGTCATCTTAGGGGAATGCTCCTGCGCACGTAATCGGTATGGCGTGGGCTAAGACCGAACCGGTTAGGACGTCACGAGCGTGTCGCTGCGCGCAAAGCGTCCGAGACTAAACCAGCGACTGAGCTTGGAGATGCCAATCAGGGGGCTTTCGTGGACCGGAGTTCGATTCTCCGCGCCTCCACCAATAGTTACAGGCAGGTAGGTAAACGCACCTACCTGCTTTTTTATTACTTATAGATACCGCGGAGAATCGAACTCTGTGCAGGGCGCGAGCGTTAAGCAAACGCGAAGCGTTTGTAGCCCGCGGGCGAGGACGCCAGCAGGCGGCCGAAGCCGGTGCGGATTTGCGAAGCAAATACGCGGATTCTCCGCGCAAAGCTTCAACCCTATGCAGATGCGATGCCGATCGGACTGCAACCTGCCATGCCCCGCATCAACGTCGCCCCAGGCGGAAAATCCATCCCAGAATTCCGGTTCAGACTGGGATGCGGTTTCCGGATGACGTTTCAAGCGGAAACCGCATCCCGGAATCCTCATTCGGAATGGGATGCAATTTCCAAATGAATGGCTAGCGGAAAGTTCATCCCGGAATCCGCGCTCAGAACGGGACACGCTTTCCTAACGGCGGTCCAAGCGGAAAGTCCATCCCGGAATCCCGCCTCAAACTGGGACGCACTTTCCGCTTCACCTGCCGCCTCAAAAAACCTGCGCGCCCTCCATCCCAAAACTGGGTAGAAGAAAGCCAAAACGCAATCGCAGGAGGTCAACATGACTGCAGAAGATAAGGCAAAGAACGCCGGCAAGGTCGCGCTCGTTTTGGAGGGCGGTAGTTTTCGCGGGCAGTTTACCGCAGGCGTGCTCGACGTTCTTATGGAGGCCGGCGTCGAGATTCCGACTGTCTACGGTGTATCGGCCGGTGCCCTCAACGGCGTCAACTACAAGTCACACCAGATCGGTCGCGTCAATCGCATCAACCTGACCTTCTGCAATGACAACCGCTACATGGGTGCCGCATCCTTCGCATCCACGGGCTCCATCGTGGGTTACGACTTTATCTTCAACGATATCCAGGACCGCCTGGATCCCTTTGACAACGAGGCGTTCGACGCGAGCCCCATCGAGATGTACGCCGTCGCGACGGACATGCTGTTTGGAACCGCTGCCTACCTGCCGGTCAAAAGCGCCGTGCTCGACCTCGATGCTGTGCGCGCCTCCACCTCGCTGCCGCTGGTGACGCCGCCGGTCGAGATCGACGGGCACAAATACGTCGACGGCGGCGTGGCCGATTCGGTTCCTATCGAGCATGTGCTCGAGGAGGCGGGCTTCGACCGTGCGGTCGTCATCGTCACCCAGGACCGCTCGTACGAGAAAAAGCCCTACGAGTTTATGCCTGCCGCGCGCGCCCGCTATGCCGACTACCCCTACCTGCTCGAGGCTATCGAGACGCGCCACGACCGCTATAACCTCCAGCGCATGCACCTGTGGAAGTATGAGCGCGAGGGCCGCGCGCTGGTCATCGCTCCGCAAAAGCCGGTCGAGGTCGGCCATGTCGAGCACGATCCGGCAAAGCTTTTGGACCTGTATATCCAGGGCCGTCAGGAGGCAAAGCGCCTGCTCGCGGAAATCCAAGAGTTCGTTGAGCGCTAGCGACGGCGAACCCTCAAAAAATGACAACAGCTAAAGAGTTGGAAAAATCACGGCTCGTGGATGACATGTGCAGAAACTCTGGTCGGAGCCAAAATGCCTGTTGACTCGTACGGCGAGCGGGGTAATATGGACGGGTTACTTGCAGAGCCCCGTGAATCTCTGTAACAACACGTACTGTACATGGAGGAGTCTAAGTGATTTCGAAATCGACTCACTACGCCAAGCAGGGCGAGGTCCAGCGCAACTGGGTTCTCGTCGACGCCGATGGTGCTGTCCTGGGCCGTCTTGCCACCCAGATCGCAATGATCCTGCGCGGTAAGAACAAGCCCCAGTTCACGCCCAACAGCGACTGCGGCGACTTCGTTGTCGTCATCAACGCCGATAAGGTCCAGCTTACCGGTAACAAGGCCGACACGAAGACCTATTATCGCCACAGCGGCTACAACGGCGGCCTCAAGGCTGAGAGCTTCCGCCAGGCTATGGAGAAGCACCCGGAGAAGGTCATCGAGCGCGCCGTTCGCGGTATGCTGCCCAAGACCACCCTCGGCCGTGCCCAGATGACCAAGCTTAAGGTCTACGCTGGTGCCGAGCATCCGCATGCTGCCCAGAACCCCACGAAGATTGAGCTGGAGGCTTAAAGATGGCTGAGAACACCGTTGTCTACCAGGGTACCGGCCGTCGTAAGAACGCCGTCGCCCGCGTCCGTCTCGTCCCCGGCACCGGCAAGGTGACCATCAACAAGCGTGACGCCGAGCAGTATTTCGGCCGTCATCAGCTCGTTGAGAACGCCCTTGCTCCCTTCAAGGTGACCGACACCGCCGGTCAGTTCGACGTTATCGCTCTGTGCGATGGCGGCGGCATCTCCGGTCAGTCCGGCGCTCTGCGTCTGGGCATCGCTCGCGCTCTTCTGAACGCTGGCGACTACCGTGCTGACCTCAAGAAGGCCGGTTTCCTTACGCGCGATGCTCGCGTGGTCGAGCGCAAGAAGTACGGCCTCAAGAAGGCCCGCCGCGCTCCCCAGTTCTCCAAGCGCTAAGGTTTTATCTCCTTTCGAGATACAATGTACAAGCGGGGCCTGCCGATTCCTCGGCGGGTCCCGCTTTTCTTTTTCGACTAGGGCGGGCGGTTGCATATCGCCTGCTAGGGAAGGAGCGATCCTATGCCCCAGAACATCTTCGGTACCGACGGCGTCCGTGGCGTCGCCAATGCCGACCTCTCGTGCGACCTCGCGTTTCGCCTGGGCCGCGCGGCGACCAAGTTCCTTGGTCCGGATATCTGCGTCGGCCGCGACACGCGTCTTTCGGGCACCATGCTCGAGAGTGCTCTGACCGCCGGTATCATGGCCGAGGGCGGCCGTCCGCACTGCTGCGGCGTTATCCCTACGCCGGCCGTGGCACTGCTCACCGTTCAAAATGAGCTCGACGGCGGCATCGTCATCTCCGCTTCGCATAATCCGCCGGAGTTCAACGGCATCAAGTTCTTTAGCCGCAAGGGCATGAAGCTTCCCGATGCTGTCGAGGAAGAGATCAGCGCCTGGGTCATGTCCGAGGAGGCCATGGCTGCCGACACGCTGCCGACCGGCGCCGGTGTGGGTCACATCATCAAGATGAAAGACGCCCGCAAGGCCTATGTCGATCATGCCATCAGCACGCTCGACGGCCTTAAGCTCGATGGCCTGGTTGTTGCCGTCGACTGTGGCCACGGTGCTTCCTGCCAGACCACGCCCGCTGCGCTGCAGCGCCTGGGCGCCACGGTCCATGCCATCAACACCGATTACTGCGGCACCGACATTAACGTTGAGTGCGGCTCCACTCACCTTGAGCCCCTGCGCGAGCTCGTGCTGCGCACCCACGCCGATATCGGCCTGGCCCACGACGGCGACGCCGACCGCGTGCTGTTCGTCGACGGCGAGGGCAATGAGATCGACGGTGACTACATCCTGGCTATCTGCGGTTCTGACCTCGCCGCCCGCGGCAAGCTCGCCAACTCCGAGATCGTCTCGACCGTCATGTGCAACCTTGGCTTCTCCATCGCTATGAAGGAGCAGGGCTTCGAGATGGTTCAGACCGCCGTGGGTGACCGCTACGTTTTGGAGCGCATGCTCGCGGATGGCGCCGTCATCGGCGGCGAACAGTCCGGCCACATCATCTTCCTGGAGCACAACACCACCGG
The DNA here is from genome assembly GCA_938023905.1 of uncultured Collinsella sp. GTDB lineage: Bacteria > Actinomycetota > Coriobacteriia > Coriobacteriales > Coriobacteriaceae > Collinsella. The sequence goes on from CALJCO010000124.1 coordinate 13,138, forward strand.
TGACGGCCTGGTGACGGCTCTGCAGCTGCTGGCCGTGCTCAAGCGCACCGGTCGTACCCTCACCGATCTTGCCGGCATCATGAAGAAGTACCCGCAGGTACTCGTCAACGTGCATTCCGACAACAAGGCCGGCCTGGACGATTGCCAGCCCATCTGGGATGCCGTCGCTGCCGCCGAGAAGGAGCTTGACGGCCGCGGCCGCATTCTGGTGCGCCCGAGCGGTACCGAGCCGCTGGTCCGCGTGATGGCCGAGGCCGAGACGCACGAGCTGACCCAGCGCGTTGTCGACGACATCGTCGAGGTTGTCAAGCGCGAACTTCCCTAATGGTCAAAAACGGGTGCCAAGTGGTAAACTGTTAAGGTTATTTGATTGATTGGTATGTCCGAGGGGGAGCATGTTCACTAAAGTCCTAAGGTCTTTTGGTATGCGTGGTCGAGTCCTTACGCTGGATGCTCCCATCTCGGGCGACGTCATTCCGCTCTCCGAGGTAAACGACCAGACGTTTGCCACCGGCCTTTTGGGCCAGGGCGTGGCGATTCAGCCTACCGGCACGCGTGTGATTGCGCCGGCAGACGCCAAGGTCGAGGCCATTTTTCCCACGGGTCACGCCGTTGCGCTCAACACGGTCGATGGCCTAGACGTGCTCATCCACGTTGGTTTGGACACTGTTCAGCTTGAGGGCAAGCATTTTAGCGTGCATGCACAGGTGGGCGATGTCGTCCATAAGGGTGACGTGCTCATCGAGTTCGATCGCGAGGCAATTGCTGCCGAGGGCTACGATGTGACGGTTCCCATCTTGGTGTGCAACTCCGTTGAGTTCTCGAGTATCAAGGGCTCCGTTGGCGTGCATGTCGAAGAGATGGACCAGCTCATCGTTGCTCGGGAGCGCTAGCAAGTGCACGTGGCCATTAGCCTACAATTCAAACACGTTTATGGAGGGCGCCCTTGAAAGAGGGCGCCCTCCGTGGCAAGATGGGATTTGTCCGAAGCTAAACGGCTTTGGGTC
>CALJCO010000125.1 GCA_938023905.1 uncultured Collinsella sp.
CCCCGAGGAATGCGCCGTGGTCGAGGATTCGCGCAACGGCTGCGTCTCGGGCATCACGGCCGGCTGCCATGTCTTTGCCGTTCCCGATATCGTGCCGCTGCCGCAGGACGTGGTGGATGGCTGCGAGGCCGTGCTCGATACGCTGTTCGATCTGACGGCCGCGGTCAAGCCCGTGTGTTAGCGTTCGCACGCGAGTCGCCATGCCCCGCGCCCGATCCCGCGGGACGGTGACGGCAACGGCGCCTGCGTGGAGGCGCTGACGCAGTCAGCCCCTCTTATCACGCCAAGATTGCTGTTTTGGCCGATAAGAGGGGCATTGTGCTTTAAGCGACTGGGGCTGCGGCCTTGGTAAGGAGCTGGCGGAGGGTTATGACGCTACAAGTTACTCCAGGAGCCAGTCGATCACGTTGCGCTTGCGGACTCCTTCGTAGTTCGCGTCCGCAAACAGCGTGTCGAGCGTAAGAAGCGTCTTGGGATAGTTGTCTCGGACTTTCTTAAAGGGGGCCAACTCTCGATTGAGGGTAGTTTCGTCGAGCGTTGTGGCTGAAACCTGAAAATAGGCTGTCTCGTCTGAGTTTAGGGCAACAAAATCGATTTCCCCGCCGTCGATATCGCCCACGTAGACGTCGTATCCACGGCGTAGGAGCTCGAGATAAACAACATTCTCGAGGATATGACCGATATCGCTGCTTTGGGTTTTGACGAGAGCGCCTCTAAGTCCAAGGTCAACGGCGTAGTATTTGCCGTTTGTTGAAAGAAGCTGCCGACCGCGCACGTTATAGCGCGGAGCAAAGTACAGCACAAGGCTGTCTGTTAAGCCTTTGAGGTACTTGGCTACGGTTTTCTGGTCGGTTTTGTTGCCGTTGGACGAGAGCGTGTCGGAGATTTTTTTAATCGAGATCCGGTTTCCAATGCTATGGAGTAGGAACTTGGTGATATCGCGCAGGGTCGGGACGTCCGAGACCTTCAGGCGTTCGATAACGTCGCGTATGACGATGGTATCGTAGAGGCTCATAAGATAATCGCGCGCCTGGGGTCCTTGAATGCCCGTCTCGGCGATAAAGGGAAAAGAGCCCCGGGTGATGTACTCGTCAAACAACTGCGCGGGAGCCTTTCCGTCATTGGTTTTTGCCGAGCAAAACTCCTTAAAGGATAGGGGCAGCATCTTGAGCTCTACGTAGCGACCAGAGAGCAAAGTTGCCAGTTCGCTCGAGAGCAGATAGGCGTTGGAACCGGTTATGTAGAGGTCGACATTGTCCTTGATAAAAAGACTGTCGACGGCTTTTTCGAAATGCTCGACGTGCTGTATCTCGTCCAGAAAAACGTAGTTCATCTTATCGGGGACGAGTCTGGCGGAAATGTAGTTGTAGAGTGCTCTATACGACGTAAGCGACTCGAACTCCAGGTCTTCAAAGTTGAGGTATATAACCTGGTCGCCTGTGATTCCATGATCGCGCAGGTAGCTACGGTAGATTTCGAATAGCTTTGATTTGCCGGACCTTCGCACGCCCGAAACGACCTTGATGACGTGCGAGTCTTTCCACGAAATGAGCCAGTCGAGGTACTGTTTGCGATCAATCAGATTCATGAAACCCCTTTCTTGGCGAGAAAAAACTGGAGCAAAATCAATACTTATAGGAAATATCTAAAAATATGGAATTGAATCTATTTTAACAAAAAAGTTAATGAAAAATGGATTACATTCCATAAATATCCGTAGCCGCAGGTTCGGCTAAACGGGGAGGGAACATGGGGCCAGCAAAACGCCGCAGCGGGACTGTTCCCGTTGCGGCGTTTTTTGTTACAGGTAGGCGCCCAGGTTGATGTCGGTTATTGGGGCCGCGGATGGGCCCGTCGGGTGCTGCTCGGCCTTTTGGGTGCTCACACGTTCGAGCAAGAAGGGGCGCACGAGCTCCTGACGGTTAATGTCCTCGGCGGCCGTGGCCGTGGTGACGGTGCGCGCGGCGGAGCCGATGCGGACTCGTTTGGTCTTGGCGGCAGGTTTATCCTCGATTTGCTCCATGAGCAATTGAACGCCCTTGCGGCCAATCTCGTAGCCTGGGGGTGCTACCGTGGTGAGCGGGACCGCTCCGCTCCAAGCGAGCGGGTTGCCGTCGCAGCCGGCCACGCGGACCTGGCCGGGGACGGAAATGCCTTTGTCGGTCAGCGCCGAGATAACGCCCGAGGCCAATACGTCGGTCAGGCCGATGACAAAATCGGGGCGCTCGTCGCCGGAGCGCCCGGCAATCTGAGCGCCAATGCTGTAGCCGTCGGCTGCGGTATTCCACTCTCCGGCGTCAATGACCTCAATTTTGATATCGGGATGCAGGGCGAGGGCCTTGTGGATGCCAAGTACGCGCAAGGTGAGCTGCATAAATGCCGCCCTTCCCACAACGGTGATATGGCGTGCGCCACGGGCAACGGCGAGCTCGGCGATAATGCGGCCTTGTGCCTCGTTGTCGGCAGCCACGTAGTAGCCGGGCTCGGAACAGTGGATGTCAAGATGGACGATCGGCACGGGCATCTTGGTCATGGCGGGGTGCCAGTCGGGAGACGCCATGGGCTGAACCATGACGCCGGACATCTGCGTGCCCATAAAATAGCGCAGGTAATGATCCTCGAGAATATCGTCGTTATCGGCATTGGCGATGAGTAAATCGTAGCCGTGCTTGCGGGCCTCGTTGTGGGCGCCGCTGGCAATTTGGAGCGAGAAGCCGTGGTCGAGGCGGGGGAGGACTAGGCCAAAGGACTTGGTGGCGCCGCCTGCGAGCTGACGGGCGCTTTGGTTGGGCAGGTAGCCCAGTCGATTGATGGTTTCGTTGATAAGTTTGAGGGTCTCGGGGCGCAGCTTTTCGGGATGGTTGAGCGCGTTGGAAACCGTGCCCAGCGAGACTCCCGCCTCGCGCGCGACATCGCTGATTTTTACCTTTGCCATAGCGGCCCCTTTGATGCGTTTCAAGTACAAGCCAGATTGTAGCATCGCCCGCCCCTAGGGTGCCAAAACCTGCCAATTAGGGACAGGTTTATTTTGGTAGGTTTTATCTGGGCAAACGCTGGAGCCCAAACCACCACAAAGGTGCCTGTCCCCTTCGTGGTGGTTTGGACCGGCTGGGCATGTGTGCATCGGGTGGTATCTAAGTTGAGATACCACTTC
>CALJCO010000126.1 GCA_938023905.1 uncultured Collinsella sp.
CAGGAGAGCCCATGCCCTACATCCTCGGTGAATGGGACTTCTACGGCATGACGCTCACCGTCACGCCCGACGTGCTCATTCCCCGCGACGACACCATGGCCGTAACGGAGCTTGCCATCAAAAAGGCGCTGTTTCTCGAGCAGAATCCGCGCATTCTGGATCTGTGCACCGGCTCCGGCTGCATCGGCCTTGCCATCGCCCGCCGCGTGAGAGACGCGCGCGTGACGCTCGGAGACGTCTCCCCTGCCGCGCTGCGCGTGGCCCGGCAGAACGTCGGCAGCCAGCGCCTGTCCGGCCGTGTGAAGTGCCTGACGATCGACGTCCGGCAGCCCGCTGCCCCGTTTCTCGGCACCTTTGACCTGATCGTCTCGAATCCGCCCTATGTCACAACGGCGGAAATGGAGACGCTCGATCCGTCCGTCCGCGACTATGAGCCGCATCTGGCGCTCTGGGGCGGCGACGACGGACTGGATTTTTACCGCGCCATCGTGCGCAACTTCACCCCCGCGCTCAACCCCGGCGGCTGGCTTTGCCTCGAATTCGGCATGGGTCAGGATGCCGCCGTGTGCGACCTGCTGCGCCGCGCAGGCTATGAGATCGCGGAGCTGAAAAAAGACACCGCAGACATCACCCGGGCCGTTCTCGCCCGGAAGAGAGAGGAAGGCTGACCATGGCACAGAAAAAGCCCGCCTACGAGGCCCCCGCGCCCGCAGACGACAAGAAAAAAGCGCTGGAGACCGCGCTGCACCAGATCGAGAAAAACTACGGCAAGGGCGCCGTCATGCGTCTGGGCGACCGTCCGGAGATGAACGTGGATGCCATCCCCACCGGCTCCCTTGCACTGGACGCCGCCCTCGGCATCGGCGGCCTGCCCCGCGGCCGTATCGTCGAGATCTACGGACCGGAATCCTCCGGTAAGACGACACTTGCCCTGCACGTTTTGGCGGAGGCACAGAAGCGCGGCGGCGAGGTTGCCTTTGTGGATGCCGAGCACGCGCTCGATCCCACGTATGCCGCGCGCATCGGCGTGGATATCGACGAGGTGCTCATTTCCCAGCCCGATACGGGTGAGCAGGCGCTTGAGATCGTTGACATGCTTGTGCGTTCTGGTGCCATCGATGCCATCGTTGTCGACTCCGTCGCCGCGCTGACCCCGCGTGCCGAGATCGAGGGAGAAATCGGCGATACCACGGTCGGTTTGCAAGCTCGCCTGATGAGTCAGGCGCTCCGTAAGCTTGCCGGCTCGCTGTCCAAGTCCAACACGACGTGCATCTTCATTAACCAACTGCGTGAGAAGATCGGCGTCATGTTCGGCAACCCCGAGACCACGACGGGCGGCCGCGCTCTTAAGTTTTTCTCTTCGGTGCGTATCGACATTCGCCGCATCGACAGCATTAAGCTTAAGGATGAGGTTATCGGTAACCGCGTGCGCGCCAAGGTCGTTAAGAACAAGGTGGCAGCTCCGTTCCGTTCTGCTGAGTTTGACATCATGTACGGTACGGGCATCTCTAAGGAGGGCTCGATTCTGGACATGGCTGTCGAGTGCGGCATCTGCAAGAAGATGGGCTCCTGGTTTGCCTATGGCGAGGACAAGCTCGGCAACGGTCGCGAGGCCGCCAAGGCGTTCCTGCGCGAACACCCCGATTGCGCCGACGAGATTGAGCATAAGGTCCGCCTTGCCTGCGGGCTTGAGTTTGATGACGATGCTCCGTCCGAGGTCGAGCTGACCGATCAGCCTGCGCCTGAGGAGTTTGACGAGCTTTACGCCATCGATGGTTCCGCCATGCTCGATGATGACGACGAGTAGCGGTTACGCTCATGTCGTATACGGTGACCGAGGCCACGGTCGTCTTTCCCGATAAGAAGGCGGCCACCTCGTTCTCGAGCGGATATGCGTCCAAAAAGCCTTGCGCACATATCGATTGTGAGCTTGAGGGCGGTTTTGAGCGGTCCATTTGGATCCCCGTGCGGGTCGCGCGGCTGTATGTCAAAAACCGCCCCGATCTTCCCTGTGATTGGGATAACTTTCGTGAGGCGGTGCAGCTCATCGAGCGTAAATGTGCGCTTACCATGGTGACCGAGATGTTATCGCGCCGCGACCATGCGACGGGTGAGGTCCGTGACAAGCTGGCCCGCTTCGGCTTTCACCAGCCCGCTATCGATTTCGCGGTCGAGCGCGCCACCGAGTATCGCTTTTTAGACGAGAACCGCTTTTGCTCGTACTTTATCGAGGAACGCAAGCGGCGCGGTTGGGGACAGCGTAAAATCGAGACCGAGCTCAAGCGCCGTCATGTCGTGCTCGATGACATTCCCGGTTATCCCGAGGATTATTTTGCCGTCGAAGACGATTTGGCGCGTGCGTCAGCCCTGCTCGCCAAGCGGCGTGTTCCAGAGACGCGTGGATTCGAAAAACTGGTTCGGTTTTTGATGGGCAAGGGCTTCTCGTATCACATCGCCGCCGATGCCGTTAAGGCACGTCTCGATGCCGAACGTGAGGAATGTGCGGTTTAGGCGTATGCGTTTTGTGGCCCTGCCGTTCACCGCGTTTTAGCCGCCGTGCTGGGGCCATTTATTTGACAGTTGTTGTGGTTCAACGTACGATAAACACTGTCATTTGCTTTGTGATATGTGCTCATCTGTGATGAGTTTGTTTATATGTTTATCTGTATCCGACCCGCATAAGCTGCGCCCATATTACTCAAATGTCGCGAGCCGTTCGTAAGGACGGTTCGCTTTGTTGTGTAACGAATCCATAAAAAGGAGTGAGCATGCCTATCATCGCAGCGCTCGTTGGCATCGTTTTGGGTGCCATCGCCGCCATTGCCTACATGCGCACCGCCAAGCAGGGTAGTCTTCACGAGGCCGACGAAAAAATCCAGTCGGCACACGCACAGGCTGAGTCCCTGATCGGTGATGCTAAGCGTCAGGCCGAGACCCTCAAAAAAGAGGCTCTGCTCGAGGCTAAAGAGGAGATCATCAAGAACAAGCAGGCCGCTGAGGCCGAGGACAAGCAGCGTAAGAACGAGATTCGTACGCTCGAGAACCGCGTGATGCAGCGCGAGGAATCTCTCGATCGCCGCAACGACGCTCTCGACAAGCGCGAGCATCAGCTGTCCAGCCAGGCCGGTCAGGTCGAGAAGCGCTCCCGTGAGCTCGAGGAGCTCTGCGCAAAGCAGACCTCCGAGCTCGAGCGTATCGCCGACCTTACCCGCGAGGACGCCCACAAGGAGCTCCTCGATAAGGTTCGCGGCGAGGTCACCCACGAGGCCGCCACGATCATTCGCGAGTCCGAGCAGCAGGTTCGCGCCGAGTGCCACAAGACCGCCCAGGAGATTCTGTCTCTGGCGATTCAGCGCTGCGCTGCCGACCATACTGCCGAGGTCACCGTTACCTCCGTGCACATTCCCTCTGATGACCTCAAGGGCCGTATCATCGGTCGCGAGGGTCGCAACATCCGGACCTTCGAGCAGGTTTCCGGCGTCAACCTCGTGATCGACGACACGCCCGAGACCGTCGTTCTTTCGAGCTTCGACCCGGTCCGTCGTGAGACCGCCCGTGTCGCCCTCGAGAACCTCATCGCCGACGGCCGCATTCACCCTGCCCGTATCGAGGAGATGTATCACAAGGCCGCCGACCTGGTTCAGCAGCGCGTGCGCGAGGCTGGCGAGCAGGCTGCCTTCGATACCGGCATCCACGACCTGCACCCCGAGATCGTCAAGACCCTTGGTGCCCTGCGCTACCGTACCTCGTTTGGTCAGAACGTGCTTCAGCACTCCCTCGAGGTCTCTGATCTGTGCGGCGTGATGGCTTCCGAGCTTGGCCTGGACGTTGTGACTGCCAAGCGCGCCGGCCTGCTGCACGACCTGGGCAAGGCAATCGACCATGACGTCGAGGGCCCGCATGCCGTCATCGGCCCGCCGTTATGGCGAGAAGCCCGTTATCGTCCACGCTATCGAGGCTCACCATGCGGATGTCGACCCCAACACGGTGCTCGATGTCCTGGTACAGGCCGCCGATGCTGTCTCTGCCTCTCGCCCCGGTGCCCGTCGCGAGTCTGCCGAGAACTACATCAAGCGTCTTGAGAAGCTCGAGGAGATCGCCAACTCCCATGACGGCGTCGAGCGTACCTATGCCATGCAGGCTGGTCGCGAGGTTCACGTCATGGTTCAGCCGGACAAGATCTCCGATGTCCAGTCCACGGTCCTGGCTCACGATATCGCCCATCAGATCGAGGAAGAGATGGAGTATCCCGGTCAGGTGCGCGTCGTCGTGATTCGCGAGAGCCGCGCTGTCGATATCGCTAAATAATATGAGCGACGCGAACGAGCTCATCTCATTTATCGCGTCGATGTCGGGGGAGGGCAACCTTCGCGTCGAGGAGAACCTTGGCGAGGGGTATGTCCGCCTCCGCGTTTCGGAGGCCGAGCGGCGCCAGGCAAAGCACGACATTCAGCATGTCGAGGATATCGTCATTGAAATGCTCCGTAATGCTCGCGATGCCGGCGCCGACAAGGTCTATCTCGCCACGACCAAGGAAGACGGCGTCCGCACGCTTGTCTTTCTGGATAACGGTTCAGGCGTTCCGCAGGATATGCAAGAGCGAATCTTCGATGCCCGCGTTACCTCCAAGCTCGAGAGCATGAAGATGGACCGTTGGGGCGTTCACGGTCGTGGCATGGCATTGTTTTCGATCAAGCAGAACACCGATGAGGCCCGTGTGGTCACGTCCGGTGTCGATCTTGGTTCAGCCTTTAAGGTGAGCGTCGCGGCCGACCGCCTCAGTGAGCGTGCCGATCAGTCCAGCTGGCCCCAGGCCGTCAAGGATGAAGACGGACGTTATGTCTGCGCTCGCGGTCCACATAATATTATTCGCGCTGCTTGTGAGTTTGCGCTCGAGGAGTTGCGTGGTTGCGATGTCTATCTTGGTTCTCCGTCTGAGATTGCCGCGACCCTTTATGCTCAGGCGTCAAGCCGGCTTGATACCTCTCGTCTCCTGTTCATTGATGACGAGAGCGAGCTTCCGGTTGTCGATCGTTTAGGCCTTGCTTCTGATGCCGAGGACTTTATCCGTATCTGTTCGGGTTTGGGTCTTGAGATGTCCGAGCGCACGGCCCATCGCATTTTGGCAGGGCAGATTAAGCCCGTTCGCGGTGTGACCGCGCGTCTGCTGCGCGAGCGTGATTCGTCCTCGCATGCGCCGGCTCCTGTCGATCTCGCGAAGGATCGTCGCGGGCTACGTATTGCCAAGGATGACATGGCACAGTTTTCGCGTGCTGTGGAGCGCGACTTTAATGACCTTGCTGCCCGGTACTATCTCAACCTTTGCGGTGACCCAAAGATTCGTGTTTCGCGTGATCGAATCACCGTGACCTTTGATCTTGCCAAAGAGGAATAGTGCCTTTACCGAGTCCACTCGGTACGATACAGTTATTGCAGTTAAAACGTACTTTTAAATGCAGGAGTTTCTTCATGGATTGCCTGAAGGTATCAAGCAAATCATCGCCCGCGTCCGTTGCCGGTGCCATCGCCGGCATGGTCAAGGATGGTGTACCCGTCAACATCCAGTGTGTCGGCGCCGGTGCCGTCAACCAGGCCATTAAGGCCGTTGCTATCGCGCGCGGTTTTTTGATTCCAACTGGTTTTGATATTTCCTGCGCGCCCGTGTTCTCCGACATCCTCATTAACGGGGAGTCGCGCACGGCCATCCGCCTTTCTATCTATGTTCACCAGATCAATCGAGCTGCTATGGATAACGTCGTCATGGATGATGTTAAGCCTGTGGCATAGCTTCTGCTTGCCTCGTTTCGCTCCCCATCGTTAGGACTTATGCACATGGACCAGCGTTCCGTACGCGATATTCTTGCCGGTAAAACCTACATTATCCGCACCTTTGGCTGCCAGATGAATCAGCACGACTCCGAGCGTGTGAGCGGTCTGCTTGATTCGTATGGCTGCCTCATGGCACTCGATCCCCCGCATGCCGATATCGTTGTCTTCATGACGTGCTGCGTGCGCGAGGCCGCCGATACTCGCCTGTACGGTCAGTGCAATTCCTGCAAAAGCCTGCCGCCTTCGCCTTCTGGCAAGCGCGTGGTTGCCGTTGGTGGCTGCATCGCGCAGCGCGATGGCGAGGGCCTGCTCACCAACGTCGATAACGTCAATGTCATCTTTGGCACTCATTCCATCGCGCATGTGGCCGAGCTCATTGCCGAGGCGTTCCTTGATGGTAAGCGTCATATCCGCACCAATGAGCATGAGGATACTGACGCCATGAGCATGCCGTGGCATCGCGAGACCCAGTATCACGCTTGGGTGCCCATCATGACGGGCTGCAATAATTTCTGCACCTATTGTATCGTGCCGTACGTGCGCGGTCGCGAAAAGAGCCGCCCCTTCGAGGAGATTGTCGACGAGGTGACCGGTTTGGTGCGCCAGGGCGTGCGTGAGATTACGCTGCTGGGCCAAAACGTTAACTCATATGGTCGCGATCTGTTTGGCAAGCCGCGTTTTGCCGATCTGCTGCGTGCCGTGGGCGATACGGGCGTGGAGCGCATCTTCTTTACGTCTTCGCATCCCAAGGACCTGTTGCCCGAGACCATCGACGCCATGGCCGAGACGCCTGCCGTTATGCCGCAGCTGCACTTGGCTGTCCAGTCCGGTTCGACGCGGATCCTCAAAGAGATGAATCGCCGTTATACACGCGAGGACTATCTGGGCCTTGTCGATCGCATTCGCAACCGCATGCCCGATATCGCGCTCTCGACCGACATTATCGTTGGCTTCCCGGGCGAGACTGAAGAAGACTTTGAGCAGACGCTCTCACTTGCCGAGACGGTCCGCTATGCTCAGGCCTATACCTTCATCTATTCCAAGCGCGCCGGTACCCCGGCCGCCGAGATTGACGATCCTACGCCGCATGAGGTTATTCTCGAGCGTTTCAACCGCCTGGTTAAGGTTATCGAGACCACGGCACACGAGTATAACCAGGGTGAGCTTCATACTGTGGTTCCGGCGCTCATTGAGGGAACGAGTAAAAAGAACGACGCGGTTCTGCTGGGCAAGAGTCCCAAGAATCAGACCGTGCATGCGCCTATCCCTGAGGGTTACAGCATCGATCAGCTTGTTGGCAAGATCGTTGATGTTGACGTTGACGTTGCCAAGACCTGGTATTTGTCCGGTTCCGTTGTGGGCGAGCCGCGCTAATGGTTTCTCCCGGGGCAGGTCTTTCCGCCGTTGCGATCGTCGGTCCGACGGCGGTTGGTAAGAGTGATGTTGCCGACCGTTTGGCAGCTCGTCTTTCGTCCGAAGTGCTGTCGTGCGATGCGATGCAAATCTATCGTGGCATGGACATCGGTACCGCAAAGATGGCGCCCGATGAGTGCACGGCGCCGCTGCGTCTCGTCGACATTGTAGAGCCGGGTGTGGCATATTCTGCTGCGCTTTATCAGGCCGACGCTCGCGCGCATGTTGAACGTCTCCTTGGTTCGGGTTGCCTCCCGGTTTTTTGCGGAGGTACGGGGCTGTATCTCAAGGCCGCCCTCGATGAGATGGACTTTCCCTCGGGTGAACTTGAGGACGATCGTCGTGCGGGCTATCAGGTGCTTGCCGAGCGTATTGGCGAGGAAGAACTGCATGCCTTGCTTGCCGAGCGCGATCCAGAATCGGCTGCTGTTATTCATCCCCATAACGTGCGCCGTGTGATTCGTGCGCTCGAGATGTGTGATGATGGTATCTCCTATGCACAGCAAAAAAGTCAGTTTAGTGTTCCGCGCGAGCATTATCATGCCCTATGGTTTGGCCTGACGCGAAATCGCGAGGTGCTCTACGAGCGCATTAACCTGCGCGTCGATCTGATGTTTGAGCAGGGTCTTGTCGATGAGGTCCGCGGTCTTATGGACCAGGGGTTGGGGGATGCCCTGACGTCGATGCAGGCAATTGGTTATAAAGAGATCATCGATGCTTTCAATGGCGTGATGAGCATGGATGAGGCTCGCGAACTCATTAAGATGCGTTCGCGTCGTTATGCCAAGCGTCAGCTTTCGTGGTTTAAGCGCGATGACCGTATCGTGTGGTTTGATATGGATGAATGTACGATCGATGAAGTCGTTGAGGATATCGTGCATCGTATTGAGGCTGCCTAATGGCCCGTTTCCCTCTTGTTCCCACGGCACCCGAGCCCGAGCGTGCCATTTTAGTTGGTGTTGAGTGGCGCGACAATGCATGGCCGCTCGATCGCTCGCTTGATGAGCTGGAGCGTCTTGCCCACACAGCTGGTGCCCAGTGCGTGGCACGCTTGTCGCAGCGTTTGGTAAAGCCGTATCCTAAATCGTTTATCGGTTCCGGTAAGGTTGAAGAGCTGTGCGGCCTGGTGTATCGCATGGATGCCGATGTCGTTATTTTTGACGACGACCTGACCCCCTCGCAGCAATCCTATTTGGAGAAAGCCGTGGGCGAGCCGGTAAAGATTATCGATCGTACAGCACTGATCCTGGATATCTTTGGCCTGCATGCTCAGACGCGTGAGGGACGCCTGCAGGTACAGCTGGCACAGCTTCAATATTTGTTGCCTCGCCTGCGTGGCATGTGGAGCCATCTCGCCAAGGAGCAGACGCGCGGCGGCATCGGCTCACGTTTTGGTCAGGGCGAAAGTCAGCTCGAGGTCGACCGTCGCCTCATTCGTAATAAGATCGCTGCGCTTCGTCGTGAGCTCAAGCAGGTTGAACAGCGTCGCGATGTTCAATCTAAGAGCCGCATTGAGTCGCCGGCGTTTCGCGTCGCGTTAGCCGGTTATACCAATGCCGGTAAATCGACGTTGCTCAATCGTCTGACCGGCTCTACGGTACTTTCGCAGGACAAGCTGTTTGCTACGCTCGACCCTACGACGCGTTCGTATCGCCTGCCCGGCGGTCGCGGTATGACGATTACCGATACCGTCGGCTTTATTCAAAAGCTGCCGCATGGTCTGGTCGATGCCTTTAAATCGACGCTGTCCGAGGTGTTGGGTGCCGATCTAATTCTCAAAGTCGTAGATGCGTCTGACGAGGACTATGAGCGGCAGCTGGAGGCTGTCGACCGCGTGCTTGATGAAATCGGCGCCGGAGAGCGTTTAACGCTGACCGTATTCAATAAAATCGATCTTCTCGATAGCGTTGATCGATTGAGTTTCCGTCGTCGCTATTCGGAAGCCGTTCTGTTCTCGGCCCAAACGGGCGAGGGGCTCGACGATCTCGTCGATCGCATTGCTCGTGAGGCAGCTGCCACCGATGTGTTGCTCTCCGCTGACATTCCGTATCGCGAGGGCGCTCTCATCACGCTGGTGCATGAGCAGGGAACCCTTCTGCATGAGGAATATCTCGAGGACGGTGTTCGCATTGTGGCGAAGTTGCCGGCTCGTATTGCACCGCGGCTCGAGCGTTATCGCACCGAGTAGACGAGCTCCAAAATGCCCAGAATGATGGGCTGATGCAGCAGATAAAAGGGGAGTGCGTGACGTCCAAGGCTGGCGAGCGCCGGCAGGGGGTTGGCGTAGGCCCAGCTAGGGACGGTCTTATCGATTCCCTGCGCTATGTGTGCGGCGAAGTATCCTGCAAGATACATAAAGATAAACGGGATGATGGGGTAGTAATCACCTGAGACAAACCCAGGGCTCGGAAATCCCAGCCACGCCAGGTAGGGGACAGGGTAGATCGTTTTGGGGATGCTCCAGGTGAGGGCGAACAACACAAGGCATAGGGGTATGCCCCATCTCGCCGATATCTTCTTAAGGACGGGATCGGTCAACGCCACGATGCCGGTACATGCGGCCATGCAGTAGATGATGCCAAAATTAACCGAATCGTCGAATGAGACAAGTGTTGTTGCCAACCAGACGACGAGTGCTGCTAAGGCGTATTTGGCGGCACGTTTGATATTGTTGCGCGAAAGGGTACACATCCAACCCGCGATAAACAAAAATACCCAGCTGATGCTGGCGCGCCAGATGTCTTGAAAGACTGACTGGGTAAACCAGGGCATATCCCAGCCGTACAGGTAGGCGAGATCGTAGCAAGCGTGAAAACCTGCCATAGAAATCATCGTAAACCCGCGGACGGTATCAAAGATGGTGATGCGTTTTTGCATTACGAGAACCGGCGCATTAAACCGACAACTTTACCCAAAATAACGGGGTTCGTCGCATAGATAGGCTCCATAGTGTCGTTCTCGGGCTGCAAGCGCACGCGCCCCTGCTCCTTGTAGAACGTCTTGACGGTCGCTGAACCATCAATCATGGCCACGACAATTTCGCCGTTCATGGCACTCTTTTGTTCACGGACGATGATGTAATCGCCATTGAAGATGCCGACATTGATCATTGAGCTCCCATGCACCTCAAGGATAAAGGAACCCTGATCAGTGGCGATTTCGGTCGGGATAGTAAAAGTGTCTTCGATATTCTGCTCGGCCAGAATGGGAATCCCAGCCGCGACGCGACCAACGAGCGGTAGCGAGACCGTTCCGCGAGGTGCGGTGGGCTCGTCAGATTTAGAAATTGAGACAGAGGAACCGTCCTCGTTAAAGAGTTCCAGGGCGCGCGGTTTGGTGGCATCGCGCTTGAGTAGCCCGCGCGCCTCCAGGGCAGAGAGATGGGCGTGCACGGTGCTGGGGGAGGAAAGGCCCACGGCAGAAGCCATCTCGCGCACGCTGGGCGGATAACCCTTCTCCTGCTGATATTCCTTGATGAAGTCGTAAATTTGCTGCTGACGCTTGGTAATTTTGCGAGCCATCAGGGCATCCTCTCTACCCATGTCAAACAAATGTTCGAATTTTGCTTGACAGGAACAACTGTTCGAAGATAATAATAACCGAACATTCGTTCTCGCGCTAGACATTTTTGTCCGCGCGGCTTGATAAAACTGTTCTCAGCAAAACACGCGAGAGGAGAACATGATGAACGCAACGAATATGGTCCAGGGAAACCTCGCCCTTAAGCTCGAGACGCCTGCAGAACCCACTTTTACGGTTGTTCAGGGTGGCCGCTCCGGCTTTCAGCCTTTGACCGTAAAGCCTGCGCGCAATCAGCAGGCTGTAGTCGCGCCGGCCCGCGTTGCCCTGAAGGTTCCGACGATTGTCGCCGTCGCCGTTGCGCTTACGCTCTTCTTTGTCCTCGCTATGTCGGTCTTTAGCGCTCGTCACGCCGCGTATGCCGAGTCCGTTTCCAACATTACCTACGAGACCATTCGCGTTCAGCCTGGCGATTCTCTTTGGTCGCTTGCCGAAGAATATCCAATCGAAGGCCTTTCCACGCAAGAGACTTCCGACATGATCCGTAACGTCAATCATCTGGAGCATGGTTCGCTCGCCGCCGGTGCGCATCTTAAGGTTCCTGCTCGTTCGTAATCATTATCGCGTTGCGCATGGTACCCTTGTTATCGTTTAAGAGGAGGTACCATGCGCTGTCCCAAATGCGGCAAGGCACATACCCGCGTCGTTGATTCCCGTATGCAGGAGTCAAATAACACCATTAAGCGCCGCCGCGAATGTTGCTCGTGTAACTATCGCTTTACAACGTTCGAGCGATGTGAAGACCCAATCGAGGTCATTAAGTCAGACGGAACCAAGCAGCGGTTCGATCGCAATAAGCTGCTCGTCGGCTTGATGCGCGCCACCATCAAGCGCGATATCGACACTAAGAAGCTCAATGAGATTATCGACGACATCGAGGTCGAGTTGCGCTCTCGCACGCTGACGGCCGTCACGTCCCATGAGTTGGGTGACATGGTGCTCAAGCGCTTGGCCAAGATCGACAAGGTGGCCTACATTCGCTTTGCCTCGGTCTACCGCGATTTCAAAGACGTCGATGAGTTTCTGCAAGAGCTCGACAAGCTAAGGTGATTCCATGTCCAACATTACCGTCAACATAAAGCGTCTCGACCCCACCGTCGAGCTTCCCAAATACGCCCATCCCACCGATGCCGGCTTGGACTTGCGCTCCAATGAGGATTGCGTCTTGAAGCCCTTCGAACGCCGTCTGGTCTCTACTGGGCTTGCCATCGCCCTGCCCGATGGCTACGCCGGCTTCGTCCAGCCCCGCAGTGGCTTGGCCATCAAGCAGGGCCTGTCTATAGTCAACACGCCGGGCCTCATTGACGCCCACTACCGAGGAGAACTCAAGGTTATCCTCATCAACCTGGATCCCACCAACGACATCCAA
Source organism: uncultured Collinsella sp. (assembly GCA_938023905.1). Lineage (GTDB taxonomy): Bacteria > Actinomycetota > Coriobacteriia > Coriobacteriales > Coriobacteriaceae > Collinsella. The sequence continues at coordinate 12,191 of CALJCO010000126.1, forward strand.
ATCAACAAAGGCGACCGCATAGCTCAACTCGTCATTCAAGAAGTCCCCACGGTCAACCTCATAGAAGTAGAAGAACTAGACATAACCGACCGAGGCAAAGGAGGCTTCGGATCCAGCGGCGTCGCCTAGGGACGCTCTTATCCCTCCCGCCCGCCTCTCACACATATCATTCCATGCTCAAACATTCTCGCGTCGCTTCGCTCGCTGCGAAACTGCGCGTGGAACGATATGTGTGAGAGGCAGGCGGGCGGCTACTCGCTTGAAAAAATATTTACATTCTAGTAAGCCAATGCGACAAAGGAACAATCCCTTTGTCGCATTGGCTTACTGTATTTAGATTTTCCGGTTTCGCCTTTGAAGGTTCTAGTGGTGGGGAATCTGGTATAGCTGCTAGTACGTAAACG
>CALJCO010000127.1 GCA_938023905.1 uncultured Collinsella sp.
CGTGTCGCACGTCAGAATGTGCGTGTCGCATTTGGGGAACTGCTCGCGCAGCTTGACCTGCAGGAACTTGGCTACGATAGTGTCATCGGTTACAGCCATAAGGGTCGAGCCGGAGCCACTGATCCAGATGGTCTTGGCGCCGCCGTTAAGGCAGGTGTCGCGCACAGCGTTGTAATCGGGAATCAGGCGGCGGCGATAGGGCTCCTGGATGCGGTCGTCGTTGGCGGCGGCAATCAGGTCAAGGTCGCCGGTCTCCAGGCCGCGCGTCATGCCGGCGATGCGGCCCATTTGCCATACGGCGGTGGAGAGTGGAATCTCCTGCGGCACGACCTTGCGCGCCTCACTCGTGTGTACCTCGTAGGGCGGAATCACGGTAATAAAACGCAAGCGATCGCTCACCTCGTAGCGCAGGCACTGGGGGAGCGAATCAGTCGGCGTAAAGGAGCAAACGGCACCGCCCAGGATGGCAGGGGCGACGTTATCGGGATGGCCCTCGACCTCGGTGGCAATGCGGACGAGCTCGGCACGGTCGACGGTGTGGCCCGTCAGCGCGGCGGCCGCCATGATGCCAGCGACGACGCAGGTGGAGCTGGAACCCAGGCCGCGAGCGACGGGCACGTCGGTCTGAATGTCGATGGCAACGGGGAAAGCCGGCTCGCCCCATGCGGCCAGCGCATCCACAAAGCTCACGTAGACCAGGTTGTTCTCGTTTTGGAACTCTTCGGGGCATCCGGTGATGGTGAGCTTATCGGCGCGCTCGAAAGTGAAGTGCGAGTAGAGGCTGACGGCCATGCCGAGGGCATCATAGCCAATGCCTAGGTTTGCGCTGGTGGCGGGGACGGTGATCTTGATCATGGGAATCTCCTGGGCGGTCTGCCTGTTTAGTTCGCTGCTCGGGCAGTCCTGGCTCGCTCGGAAAGCACATTAAGTGCTTTCCGGCTCGTGCGGAACTCGCGACGAACTAAACAGGCAGACCCGCATGTCAGTTCGTCATCATCCCGATGGGTATCTGATAAAAGAAGGTGCGCCGGCTTTCGCCGGCGCCTTATAAGGGATCTAGTTGCTGGCCATCTTTTTTGCAGCCTGCTCTACGTAGTTGGCCATGTCGGCTACGTCGCAGACGTCTTCGAAGCGGACGGGTTTGGACTCGAGTTCGGCGAGCTGGGTCGGGGCGACCGTGTTGGTGGCCTGCTCGAGCACACGCATAGCCTCAAAATCGTCCTCGGGAACGTCGAGCCCCAGGGCGTCGCAGCAGGCGCGCGGGAACTTGTAGGGGCTGGCGGTCGAAAGCAACACGCGGGCCTTAGCGCCCTCGGCGGGGGCGACCTGCTCAAAGACGTGATAGCCGCAGGCGGTGTGCGGGTCAATCACGTAGCCGTTTGCGTCCCAGCAGCTCTTGATGGCAGCGCGGACCTCGTCCTCGCTGGCCCAACCGCAGCCAAAGACGCTCTGAATCTTTGCCAGCAGGTCGGCGGGAACCTCGTAGCGACCAGTCTGTGCCAGCTGCTCCATAAGGCCGGCAACGAGCTCGCAGTCGCCATCGGACAGGAAGTACAGCATGCGCTCCAGGTTAGAGCTGATGAGGATGTCCATCGACGGCGAGATGGTCGTGAAGAACGGACGGTTGCGGTCGTAGACGCCGGTGGTCAGGAAGTCGGCGAGCACGTTGTTCTTGTCGCTGGCCACGACGAGTTTGGCGACGGGCAGACCCATGCGCTTGGCATAGTAGCCGGCCAGGATGTCGCCAAAGTTGCCGGTCGGTACGCAGAACTCCACGGCGTCGCCGGCCACAATGGCGCCGGCGCGCAGCAGCTGCGCATAGGCGGCAAAGTAGTAGACAACCTGCGGCACCAGGCGGCCGACGTTGATGGAGTTGGCACTCGAAAGCACCGTGCCAGCGGCCTCCAGGCGCTCGGCAAGCTCCTTATCGGCAAAGATGCGCTTGACGGCACTCTGGGCATCGTCGAAGTTGCCGCGGATGCCGCAGACGGCGACGTTATCGCCCTCCTGCGTGGACATCTGCAGATTCTGCACGCGGCTGACCTTGCCTTCGGGATAAAAGACGGTGATGCCCGTGCCCGGGGCGTCGGCAAAGCCGGCGAGTGCTGCCTTGCCCGTGTCGCCCGACGTGGCGGTGACGATCATGATGCGCTCGGCGCCGCCGTCCTTGGCGGAAGTGCGGGCCATCAGACGGGGGAGCATCTGCAGGGCGATGTCCTTGAAGGCGCTTGTGGGGCCGCCAAAGAGCTCCATCACATAGGTCTGAGGGACGTCAGCGCCCGGTGCGGCGTCGAGTTTGACGAGCGGCGTGACCTCTTCGCTCGCGAACGTGCCGCGGTATGCCTCATTCACACAGGCCGAAATTTCTTCGGTCGTGTAATCATTCAGTAACATTCCCAACACATCTTGAGCGATTTCAAAGTACGATTTATCTGCAAGCGAGCTGATATCGACCTGCTGGGTGCCGAGCTCGTCCGAGACAAACAAACCCCCGTCGGGAGCGATGCCGGTACGGATTGCCACCTTACTTGAGCACGATAAAGTGCGTCCTCGTGTACTATGATAAGTTCCCATATAACACTGCTCCTCGGATGCCTTGGTCCCAATCGGTGAAACCATGGTATCAGAGCGCGCAAAATAGGTTCGCAGAGGCTTTTTAGAAAGGTAACCTCCAGCCCATGATTAAGATTGCCAAGTTTGGCGGCTCGTCGGTCGCCGACGCCGAACACTTTAAGAAGATCAAGGCCATCGTCGATGCCGATCCGGCCCGCCGTTTTGTGGTGGTTTCTGCCTGCGGTCGCCGTTTTAAGGGCGACACCAAGGTGACCGATCTGCTCTACTTGGTCAACGCGCACGTCAAGTACCACGTGTCGTGCGAGGAGCTGCTCGAGGACATCGGCCAGCGCTATTTTGATATCGCTGACGAGCTGGGGCTCACCTATCCCATCCGCGAAGAGTTTGCGGCCTTTGCCGAGCGTGCTCGCTCCGGTGGCTACTCTACTGAGGAGCTCGTAAGCCGCGGCGAGTACTTTACCGCTCGCCTGATGGCCGAGTACCTGGGCCTGCCGTTCCTGGATGCCGCGACGGTCGTGGCGTTCCATCATGACGGTACGCTCAGCATGAACCGCACCGCCGAGCTGGTGCAGGAGTACGGCCAGCAGGGCGGCTTTGTTATGCCCGGTTTCTACGGCGCGACGCGTGAGGGGCAGATCAAGCTGCTCGACCGTGGCGGCGGCGATATTTCCGGCTCGATTCTGGCCAAGTGCCTTGGTGCCGACCTGTACGAGAACTGGACCGACGTTTCGGGCTTCTATTCTGCCGATCCGCGTATTGTTCCCGAGGCTCAGCCCATTGCGCGCGTTACCTACGAGGAGCTGCGCGAGCTTTCGTACATGGGTGCAAGCGTCCTGCACGAGGAGGCCGTGTTCCCCGTGCGCGAGGCAGGCATTCCGCTGGTCATCAAGAACACCAATGCGCCGCAGGACCCCGGCACCATCATTAGCGAGACGGCTGACGAGGGTGAGGCGGAGCCTATCATTACCGGCGTGACCGGCAAGCGCGGCTTTGTCGCCATCAACGTTGCCCGCGACCGTACCAAGCCGCGCGTCGGCTTTATGCGCCGTGCGCTTTCGGTCTTCGAACGCTATGACGTTTCCGTCGAGCACATGCCCACCGGTGTCGACCGCTTTGGTGCTGTGGTGCAGGAGCAGGACGTGCGCGATTCGCTGTACTCGCTCGTAGGCGACATTCAGCAGGAGGTCGAGCCGCTCGAGATCGAGGTGGTCGAGGGCTTGGCACTTATCGCGACCGTCGGTCGTAACCTGCGCGGCCGTGCAGGTATCTCGGGCCATCTGTTTGGCATGCTCGGCCAGGCTGGCGTGAGCGTGCGTATGATTTCGCAGAGCTGCGACGAGATCAACATCATTATCGGTGTCGAGGAGAAGGACTTTGACCTGGCGATTCGGACCATTTACCGTGCCTTCTCCGACGAAAATGGCATTGTGAAGGTCTCCGACCTGGAGGCTTCCGCGCCGGTTGATCCCGCTCTGGCCGCGCTCAAAAAGTAGCGACTGCTCGGTAGATTTTTGGGTCATGTCAAAAAATCTACGGCGGGGCGTTTCGTTTCGGTTTCGTTTCGACGGGGCGGGTTTCGTGCCTGCCCCGTTCTTGTATACACTGGCAACAATAATCGGCCTGCTTGGCGTGCGGGCGATAGCCACAACCTTTAAAGGGGGAAGCATGAAACAGTACACGGTTGCTATTTTGGGCGCGACGGGAGCCGTGGGCACCCAGATGCTCGAGTGCCTGAACGAGCAGGAGTTCCCGGTCGGCAAGCTCAAGCTGCTGGCGAGCGCACGCTCTGCGGGCAAGACCGTCGAGTTCCGCGGCGAGCAGGCTGTGATTGAGGAGGCTTGCCCCGAGGCTTTTGAGGGCTGCGACATCGTGCTCGGCGCTGCCGGCGACGATATCGCCAAGGAGCTGCTGCCCGAGGCCGTCAAGCGCGGCGCCGTCGTGGTCGACAACAGCCATGCCTTCCGTATGGATCCCGAGGTACCGCTGGTCGTGCCCGAGATTAATGCCGACGACATCAAGTGGCATCACGGTCTTATCGCCAATCCCAACTGCGCGACCATTATCGGCCTGGTTCCCACGTGGCCGCTGCATCAGCTCGCTGGCGTGAAGCGCATGATCGTCTCGACGTACCAGGCGGCTTCGGGCGCTGGTGCCCCCGGCATGGCCGAGCTTGAGGCCCAGCTGGCCGCCCTGGGCCGTGGCGAAGAGATTCCCGAGCCGCGCGCGTTTGACGCCCAGCTGGCGAGCAACCTGATTCCGCAGATTGGCGGCGTCAAGGAAGAGGGCTTTACCTCCGAGGAGATGAAGCTGCAAAACGAGGGCCGCAAGATCATGCACCTGCCCGAGCTGCGCGTGAACTGCACCTGCGTGCGCGTGCCCGTGCTGCGCTCGCACTCCGAGAGCATTACGCTCGAGTTTGAGCGCGACATCACGGTGGAAGAGGCCCGTGCTGCGCTGGCTGCCGCTCCGGGCGTCAAGCTGGTTGACGACATGAGTGCCGAGGATGCGCACGATCGCTTCCCCATGCCGATGGACACCTCCGACCAGGACCTGATTTGGGTCGGTCGCGTACGCCGCGACATCTCGAACCCCGAGGCCGCACGTGGCATTACCTTCTGGTGCTGCGGCGACCAAATCCGTAAGGGCGCGGCAACCAACGCCGTCCAGATCGCTAAGCTGCTCTGCGAGTAGCGGTGGACCTGTCCGGCGGGGGCCGGGCTTGGTTTTCAGAACGTCCTCGACCATGTGTGGCGCCTTGTCCTGCTCCTTCGGAGCTGCGGACAAGGCGCCACACTGGTCTGCGGAATGTTCTGAAAACCAAGCCCGGCCCCCGCCTGCGGTGACTCGG
>CALJCO010000128.1 GCA_938023905.1 uncultured Collinsella sp.
CTGGGCGACTGCCGAACCGACACCGATACATAGAGCCATGGAAGCCACTATAGCTTTAGGCATCATATTTTTGAATTTCAGTTTCGATAACATGGATTCGAGAGTATTTGTTGGTAATCAATTTTGTTTCCACTTAGACTCAGAATACATTCCGAAGTTTAATGCACAAAGATACAAAACTTTCCAATGGCCGGCAAACGATTTGGAAAACAACTGCGAATAAAACAGGCATGGACGAGAGGCTGAATGCGTCGTCCATGCCTGTTTCAATGGATTTCAGAGATTTATTCGTTGATTCTTGGTTTCATGTCGTAGGAGGTCATCGCGATGGTGAAGCCCCAGTAGATGAAAGCGAGAGCGGTAAGAAACGAAGTCATCATCATATCCTGAACCCAGCCGGCTTCAAGGAAGAAGAAACCGATGATCAGAAGCAGGATGCCGTTGATTAGATACATCCACCAGTAGGAACGTGAGCGGGTAGTCACTGAGGCGATGATGGAAGCGACACCCCAGAACACAAATACAATTGCAAGGAAATAGGGGAATACTATCTCCGACAGAATCACTGAACGGACAAGCATGAAGCCGACAAACATGTCAATGACACCTCCGCAGATCCACCAGCCCCATCCTCTTGGACGGTTAACACCTGCCGAAACGCAGAGCTGAACGATACCGGCCAGAATCAGCAGCCAGCCGAAGATTTGTGAAGAAACGGCGTAACCTGCTGCAGGCCAGAACCAGTAAGCAAAACCGCCGAGTACGAGGAGAATCCCTACGATGAGGACAATCCACCAATATTTGGTCTGTCCCCAGAAATCGATTGATAAGGCTTTCATAACAATATTGATTTTGAAACTTTAATTTTCCTTTTGTAAGTTTTATCTTTATAACAATCGTTAAAGTAAAAGGTTGGAAAATTGGTACAGTTTTTGTAATTTTGTTTTTCAAATTTTAGCGACATTGATTTATCCCCATACATTCGAACAAAAGACCGGCTTCACCACCGTAAGAGAGCGGATCAGCAAACTATGCACATCGGAAGCAGGCCGCAGAGCTGTCGACGAGATGCATTTCATGACAGATTTCAATGCCATCGACGCTTCTCTCAGAGCCGTCGATGAAATGCTTGCGGCCACAACGTCCGACATCGGCTTCTCTCTCGGCTCTGTACCCGAGCTTGGAGAAGCGCTCGCCCGCGCCAAAGCCGAGGGAGCATTCCTCCCGGCTTCCGACTTCGTGCTTGTATCGAAAGCGATAGCGACCGCGACAGCCGTCGCCGCATTTTTCAAACAGCCTGAAGATGGAGAAGAGAGCCGGTTCCCCCACCTGATCAGAAATGCCTCCGAGCTGAATCCGCTCGGCCATCTGCAACGTGAGATTGAACGGATCATAGACCAATATGGCAACGTACGCGACACTGCCTCGCCGGAACTCGCTGCCATCCGCCGGGAGCTTTCGAAAATCTCTGGCACCGCCAATTCAATATTGCGCAGAGTGATGGCCCGTGGCGTAGAAGATGGAATACTTGAAACCGACACCACCCCGTCGGTGCGCGACGGGCGTCTGGTTATCCCCGTGTCGCCGATGCATAAAAGACGCATCAACGGCATTGTCCACGACCAGTCGGCTACAGGTAAGACCGTGTTTATCGAACCGGCCGAAGTGGTTGAAATAAACAACCGTCAGCGTCAGCTGCAGCTCGACGAACAGCGCGAAATCACCCGCATACTCACTCTCCTTACCTCAAAACTGCGTCCCGAGATTCCCTCTCTTGTCGCAAACGGAGAAATTCTCGGATGGTTTGATTTTGTGCTTGCCAAAGCGCAGTTCGCGCGCGAAACAGGCGGCACAATGCCACAGCTCAGCTCCAAAGGCCCCGAAATGGACTGGTATCATGCTGTACATCCGGTACTGCTGCTATCTCTTCGTGCAAAAGGAAAGGAGGTTGTGCCGCTCAATATACGTCTGAGCGTCAAGGATCGCATACTTGTGATTTCCGGGCCCAATGCCGGCGGCAAGTCGGTATGCCTGAAAACTGCCGGCATAGTGCAATATATGGCACAGTCGGGGGTGCTCCCCACAGTCTACGATAATTCGCGTTTCGGCATTTTCGACAGCATTTTCATTGACATAGGCGATGATCAGTCGATTCTCGACGATCTCTCGACCTACAGCTCGCATCTGCGCAACATGCGTTATTTCCTGAAAAACGCCGACTCGCATTCACTCATCCTAATTGACGAATTCGGTGCCGGCACAGAACCTCAGATGGGAGCGGCTATGGCTCAGGCCATACTTGCCCGACTCAACGATCTTAAAGTCTGGGGCGTGGTCACAACTCATTTCCAGAATCTGAAAATGTTTGCCCGAGACACTCAGGGACTTGTCAACGGTTCCATGCTCTACGACCGTCAGCATCTGAAACCTATGTTTTCTCTGGCGATAGGCTCTCCCGGCAGTTCGTTTGCTCTCGAGATAGCACGTACGGCAGGCCTTCCCGGCGATATCATCGACGCAGCCCGCGAGATTGCAGGTTCGGACTACGTTAACATGGACAAATATCTGCTCGACATCGCCCGCGACCGCCGATATTGGGAAAACAAGCGTCTGGAAATCAAAAAGAAAGAGCGCGAACTCGACAACACGCTCAATAACTATCGGGAGGATGCCGAGACGTTGCGCAGCCACCGCCGTGAGATAATAGCGGAAGCAAGGGAAGAAGCCAGAAAAATTCTTGAATCGTCAAACGCTTCCGTCGAACGTACCATCCGCGAAATCCGCGAGGCCCAGGCCGACAAGGAACGCACGCGCCAGGCCCGCGAAAAGCTCGAACAAGAGAAAGACCAGCTGAGAAACAATCTCGATTCAGC
>CALJCO010000129.1 GCA_938023905.1 uncultured Collinsella sp.
CTAACCTACCAAAAAGGGACAGGTTTATTTTGGCAGGTTTTATCTGGGCAAACGTAAAGGGCCGACCGCGGAGATGCGCGATCGGCCCTTTTTAGTTGCTTGGCTGCAGGGAGCTGTGGGGGCAGGTGCCTACAGACGATCCTTGTTCTCGGCCTTAACGTCGTGTGCCTGCTGAACAAAGAACAGGTCGTACACCACGATGACAAAGGCGCCATAGTTTATGGCGTCGCCGCCAAACGCGGGAAGCGTGAGCACCGCCTGGGCAAGCGTGGCGACTGCAGCAACGATACCGAGCTTAAACGCGCCGTCAACCTGCGAAGGCTTGTTGGCACCCTTGATGCCCGCAACGCCTGCGGCGAGATCGATGAGGCCCTTGGCGATAATCACGGCCGCGGCGAGCATGGCGTTCGATCCGTAGGTGGACTCGAGCTTGCCGGTCGCGATGCCGGCGATTCCAATGACGAGACTGGCGATGCCCAGAACAAAATAAATCAGGGCAAGGATTTTGAGAGTCTTGCGAGTGAAGCTCATGGCTGGTCCTTTCGATACGAGTACGCCAACCTGGCGCACCCTTTGTGCTGCACATATGGTGAAGCACATTGTAGTTCAACGCGGCGATGCATGCGCCTGAAAGCGACTCTTGCCTGTGCGGCCCAACCTTTCAAAAAGGAAAGCTGGGCGTAAGCAAAATCGATGGCAGCGTATGCGCGGCGCTGCGATGATGGGGCCATGGCAAGAGCTGGACCGAAGGAGGGGCCATGATGTACGGGGCCAAGCAAGTGCGCGAGCCGCGTTCGTTAGGAAGGCGTATGGGCGATTCCGTGATCGCTGCCGTGTGCACGGGATTGATGGCGGTGCTTTGCATTGGGATGCTGTGGACCATGTCGCATGTGGGACAATAACGGACGGTTGGGTGCTGGCATAAACGGCGCTCACGTATTCGTTTTGCTTGTTAAGGAGTGTCCATGGGCGTCGTCGATCCCTTTTCTGTTGCTCGGGCCGCGGGGCTTGAGCTGACCGGGAAGTCCGAGGGCCTCACGCTCACCGACGGCACGATGGAGCTGCGTGCCGATTTTGGCCGCATGCTTCCGCGGCTCAAGCAGGGTCGTCTGCAGCAGGAGCTGCTGGTGAAGGCCGCTCGCGCGAAAGACGTTGAGCATCCGTGGGCAGTCGATGCCACGGCAGGTTTTGGCGAGGATTCGCTGCTGCTGGCGGCCGCGGGCTTTACCGTCGATCTGTATGAACAGGATTGCGTGATCGCGGCGCTCCTCAAGGATGCTTTGGATCGCGCGGCAGATGATCCGGCGCTTGCGGCTGCCGTGGCGCGCATGCGCTTACATGCGGGCGAGGACAGCATTGCCGGCCTTCGCCATACGGCCGAGCTGATCAAGCAAGGCGAGCTCGCGGCTCCCGACGTGGTGTATCTGGACCCCATGTTTCCCGAGCGCACCAAGAGCGCGGCGGTGAAAAAGAAGTTTCAGCTCTTGCACCATCTGGAGCAGCCGTGCGCCGACGAGGAGACGCTGGTCGAAGCTGCGCTTGCGGTGCACCCGCGCAAGGTCGTTATCAAGCGACCGGTGAAGGGGCCGCTGCTTGCCGGCGTTAAGCCGAGCTATCAGCTTGCGGGTAAGGCCGTTCGTTACGATGTTTTGGTGCCGCCGCGCCCGTAGCTTGTGCACGATGGCTGGCGCTTCGCCAGCGCCGTGCCGATGCGGGGGTCTATTTCCAAGGGTGCGACGTCAGGTGCCAGCCGCCGCAGTATTCGCATTTGTAGCAGGACAGGCCGCGCCGTCCGCGGTTTTCGCAGTCGGCCATAACGGCCTCTGCCTCGGCGCGCGTGTCGTAACGGTTTTTGCGTTCGCACGACTTGTAGCGCCAGGCTTCATCGCGCTCGGCGTCTAGTGCGTCGCGGCGCTCGTCCTCGCGCGCAAACAGGTCGCCCATATCGCCGCCGGTGGCAGCGCCCAAAAACTCGCTTTTGGCTTTTGACCAGGCGGCTCGCTTTTTGCTCCCCATCTGCTTCGCGCTCCTCTCCAAACGTTGGTATCATTGCTCAATCAAAGTGATACCAATAAACGTGAGGTCGCCGCGTGATGATCAGAAAAACCCTCGATACCGACATTCCCGCCGTCATGGCTATCTATGACGCGGCCCGCGCCTTTATGCGCGCGCATGGCAACGCCACGCAGTGGCCCGAGGGCACGCCTTCGGCCGAGCAGCTGGCTGCCGATATTGCCGCTGGTGGCAGTTACGTGTGCGAAGTCGACGGCCGCGTGGTGGCGACGTTTGCCTTTTTACCGGGTCCGGACGAGTGCTATGACGTGATTGAGGACGGTCAATGGCGCAGCGACACTCCGTATGCCGTGCTGCATCGCGTGGCATCCGACGGCACCGTGCACGGTATCGCGGCGGCGATGTTTGCCTTTGCCAAGGAATGCGCCGACCATCTGCGTATTGACACGCACGAGGACAACTTGCCCATGCAGGGCGCCATCGCCAAGGCGGGGTTCGAGCGTGTCGGTATCGTCTATGTGTCCGACGGCACGGCGCGTGTCGCGTTTGATTGGCTGCGCGAGGCGTAGGAGCCAAGGCACGTATCATCACCCAGCTCAAATAAAAAATGGCCCCGAGTGGGGCCATTTTTGGTAAAACGCGTCGTTGTGGGACTCGCATTGTTACCGCCCCAGATGAACCCGGGCAGACAAAAAGGGGAGGTGCCGGCTTTCGCAAGGCGCGAACCTACGAAAATCGCCGCGCGGCAACGCGGGGCGATGAGCTCGGTCGGGGGATAGGGCCCGCTTCGCCCACCGGCCCGTAAATTGTATCATCCAGTGTGGAGCGTGAACGCCCGTTGCCGCGTGCGATGGGCTTGCAATAAGAGGAGAGCCATGTCGAAGCAAGCGGTCGTTGGAATCTTGGCGCATGTCGATGCCGGCAAGACCACGTTGGCCGAGGCCATGCTGTTCAACGCGGGCCGCATTCGCAAGCGTGGCCGCGTGGACGATGGCGATTCGCATCTGGACACTAACACGATCGAGCGCGAGCGCGGTATCACGATTTTCTCGTCGCAGGCCGTGCTCGACCACGGCGATACCCACGTCATGCTCGTGGATGCTCCCGGCCATGTCGATTTTTCTGCCGAGGCGGAGCGCACACTGCGTGCCCTGGACTACGCGATTCTGGTGGTGGGCGCCAACGATGGCGTGCAGGGGCACACCGAAACCCTGTGGCGCCTGCTTGCACGCTATGACATCCCGACGTTCATCTTCATCAACAAGATCGATTTGGAGAATCCCGGCCGCGATGTTTTGCTGGCACAACTCGGGCAGCGTCTTTCCGAGGGCTGCCTGGATGCCAACGAGCTGCTGGCGGGCGCCGCCGTTCAGGAGGACGCTGCTGCGTTGGACGAAGCGGCGCTCGAGGAGTTTCTTGAAGCGGGTGAGCTTTCTGTCGCAACGCTGTCGCGCATGGTTGCCGAGCGCAAGCTCTTTCCCTGCTTTGCCGGCTCGGCGCTCAAGGACCAAGGCGTTGACGAGCTGCTGGATGGCATATGCGCGCTGATGCGTGAACAGGCGTGGCTCCCGGAGTTTGCCGCGCGCGTCTATCGTGTCAGCCGCGGGGATCGTGGCGAGCGCTTGGCTTGGGTTAAAGTGACCGGCGGCACGCTGCGCGCAAAACAGATGATCAGCGGGCGTTCCAGTGCCGAGGCGTGGGAACAGAAGGTCGATCAGGTACGCATCTATAACGGCGAGAAGTATGAGCTTGCCCAAGAAGTTGCTGCTGGCGGTATTTGCGCCGTGACGGGTCTTGCGCACGTTCGCCCAGGGGACGCCCTGGGCGCGGAGCCCGCGGGCGATGCGCCCGTCATCGCTCCGGTCCTCACCTATACGGTGCTGCCGGGCGAACACGACGTTCATGCGGTGTTTAAAGCGCTGAGTGAGTTGGCGGACGAAGATCCCATGCTCGGCGTAAGCTGGAATACGCATCTTGAGCAGATCCATTTGCAGTTGATGGGCGCCGTGCAACTCGAGGTCGTGCAGCGGGTGTTGGCCGATCGCTTTGGCCTTTCGGTTGCGTTTGAGCCCGGCGGCATTCTCTATAAGGAGACTATTTCGCGGCCGGTCGAGGGCGTGGGCCACTTTGAGCCGCTGCGCCACTATGCCGAGGTGCATCTGCGCCTGGAGCCGTTGCCGGCGGGTTCGGGTGTGCAGTTTGGCACCGTGACCTCGACCGACGAGCTCGATCTTAACTGGCAGCGTTTGGCACTCACCAGCGCTATGGAGCGCGACCACCTGGGCGTGCTGACGGGCTCGCCCATCACCGATGTGCGCATTACGCTCACGGGCGGCCGCGCGCATGCCAAACACACCGAGGGCGGCGATTTTCGCCAGGCCACGTATCGCGCGATTCGCCAGGGTTTGATGCAGGCGCGCGAGGTCGGCGCAGACGTGTTGCTGGAGCCGTGGTACCACTTTGAGCTCGAGGTGCCGGGGGAGTGCGTGGGCCGGGCGTTGTCAGATGCCACACGCATGGGTGCCGAGTACGAGCCGCCGACGATGGCGGGAGACCGAGCGAAGCTTGTGGGTCGCGTGCCGGCATCCGAGGTGCAGGATTACGCGCTGGAGGTGGCTGCCTACACGAGCGGGCGCGGTCATCTGTACCTGGAGTTCGCCGGTTATGCGGCTTGCCATGATGCCGAGCGCGTAATCGAGACGGCCGCCTATGAGCCCGAGGCCGATCTGCCCAACACGCCCGACTCGGTCTTTTGCTCTCGCGGCGCCGGCTACACGGTCAAATGGTATGACGTGCCCGCCGCAGCGCACGTAAAGATCGATCCCGCCACCTTCCGTCCCTGGCGAGCAGCAGACGCCGAGTTTTTCGGCCACATGTGACAAAGGGACAGCCCCTTTGTCACATGCTATTGGTATAACTCAGTATAAGTTGGTATAACTGTTACCAGGGTTTGCCAATCCGAGGAGGCCGATATGAATCCAAATCCCTTTAAGCCCACAGCTGGTAAGCGGCCTCCGATACTCATCGGTCGCGAGTCGGTCATCGAAGATTTTGAGGAAGGGCTCGACAACGGCGCCGGAGCGCCGGGCAGGCTCATGCTCATTACGGGAAACCGCGGCTGTGGCAAAACGGTTCTCCTGCGGGAGCTGCAACGTCTAGCCAGCGAGCGCGGATGGGCGGTTGTCTCCGATTCCGCTTCGCTTGGTTTGTGCGACCGCTTGGCCGACGCGCTTCGCTCGAATAAACCCGTTGTGACGTCAATGGAGTTTGGGCCGTCGTTTGGCCGGATGTCGGTCGAGGCGGCGCGGGCAAAAGGCGAGACATTGCGAGGGCTGGTCAACGAGCGTCTCAAGAAGCTCGGTCCGGGCAAGGGCGTCTTGTTTGCGATTGACGAGGCACAATCGGTGTCTATCGAGGAACTGGCGGCTCTTGCCGTCCTCTATCAGCAGGTGCTCGGAGACCAGGATGCCACGGGCTTGCCCGATAGCGACCAGCGCGGTCTTGCGCTGGCGTTCGCCGGCTTGCCCAGTATGGTTGACGATCTGCTCGAAGAGCCGAGCGTGACGTTTTTGCGGCGTGCCCAGCAGCGTACGTTGGGGGCAATATCTTTGCCCAAAGTGCGCGATTCGTATATCCAGACGGTCAAAGACGCTGGTCTTTACGTTGACACGGAGACGGCGGACCTTGCGGCGCGCAAGAGCATGGGGCATCCCTATATGGTTCAGCTGGTGGGCTATTACATGTGGCGGTCTGCTGTCCGGCGTGGCTCGCAGGTCATCGAAAGGCGCGATGTCGAGAATGGCCATGCGGATGCCGTCTCCGAGTTCTACGAAGCGGTTGACGCACCTCTGTATTACGGTCTGCGCAGCCCTCAGCGCCTCTTTATCGAGGCTATGGCGGTTGACGAGGACAAGCCGACGCGCACGGCGGATATCATTGAGCGCTGCGACCGTACCCAGAGCTGGGCGAGTAAATATCGCGCAAGCCTGATTCGCGAGCGCGTCATCGAGGCCGCCGGATACGGCCTTGTGCGGTTTACCGTGCCCATGCTGGGCGAGTATATCCGCGACCGCGTTTTATGGCATGAGTAGGGTGATAAAGGTGACGGAACAGAAGATGAGCCCGCAGGCTATCGAGGTGCGCGGTGCACGTGTCCACAATCTCAAGGACATCGATATCGATATTCCGCTGGGGAGGCTCGTGGGCATTGCCGGCGTGTCGGGCTCGGGCAAGAGCTCGCTGGCGCTGGGAGTTCTTTATGCCGAGGGCTCGCGCCGTTACCTGGAGGCGCTCAGCACCTATACTCGACGTCGCCTGACGCAGGCCGAGCACGCCCAGGTGGACGAGGTATTGCACGTACCGGCGGCACTCGCGTTGCATCAGCGTCCCAGTGTGCCAGGCGTGCGCTCGACCTTTGGTACCATGACCGAGCTCAACAACAGTCTGCGTTTGCTCTTTAGCCGCTGTGCCCATCACGTGTGCCCACATTGCGGGGCGCGTGTGGAGCCGAGCCTTAACGTGGCTGCGGGCCTGTCGCTCACGTGCCCCGCATGCGGCCGCGAGTTCTACGCGCCGAGTGCCGAGGACCTTGCCTTTAACAGCGGCGGTGCGTGCCCTACCTGCGGCGGCACCGGTGTCATGCGCGAGGTGGACGAAGCGAGCCTGGTGCCCGACGAGTCAAAGACCATCAACGAAGGCGCGGTGCTTCCCTGGGGTACGCTCATGTGGGATCTGATGAAGCAGGTAGCCGGCGAGATGGGCGTGCGCACCGACGTGCCGTTTAACCAGCTCACGCCTCAAGAGCGCGGCATCGTGTTCCACGGTCCGGCGGTTAAAAAGCACATTCTCTACGTTCCCAAAAACGGCGAGGGCGCCATGCCGCTCGATTTTACCTATTACAACGCTGTCTATACCGTCGAGAATGCGCTCGCCAAGGTTAAGGACGACAAGGGCCTCAAGCGCGTGGCGCGCTTTTTGCGCGAGGGGCCATGCCGTGACTGTGGCGGCACGCGTCTCTCCGAGGCCGCACGCCATCCCCAGGTGCGCGGTATCAATCTGGCGCAGGCCGCGGCCATGACATTGGGCGAGGCGATTGAGTGGGTGCGCGGGGTGCCCGCATCCTTGCCGGCCGAGATGCAGCCCATGGCAGCGGATATCTGCGATTCGTTTTTGAGCACGGCCTGTCGCCTGGTCGACCTGGGGCTCGATTACCTCTCGCTCGACCGCGCCGGTGCTACGCTCTCCACGGGCGAGCGCCAGCGTGTACAGCTCGCCCGCGTGGTGCGCAACCGATCGACGGGCGTGCTTTATGTGTTGGACGAGCCCTCGATTGGCTTGCATCCTGCCAATGTCGACGGCTTGGTGGGCGTAATGCGCGATCTGGTGGATGACGGCAACACCGTGATTGTTGTTGATCACGATACGCGCGTTCTAGCGGAAGCTGACTATCTGGTCGAGATGGGCCCCGTTGCCGGAGCAGGCGGCGGTAATGTTATCGCTGCAGGTACGGTGGACGAGGTCGAACAATCGCAGGGCAGCCGCATCGCCCCGTTTTTGCGCTCAGAGCCCAAGCGCTTGCGGCCGCAGGTGGCTGACGACGAAATGTTCGACCAGGGCCATATCCGCATGGCGACCGATGCCATCCATACCGTCAAGCCGCTCGAAGTCGATATCCCGCGCGGTCGCTTGGTCGCGGTGACGGGCGTTTCGGGTTCGGGTAAGACGACGTTGGTGCTCGAGACGCTCATTCCGGCGCTCAAGGCGCAGGCGGCCGGCGAGCGCCTGCCAAAACATGTGCGTTGGGTCGATGCCGAAGGCATTGCCCGCGCAAACCTGATTGACGCTACGCCTATCGGCGCCAACGTGCGCTCGACGGTGGCGACTTATGCCGACATCCATGATGAGCTGCGCCGCGCCTTCGCCCGTACGCCCGAGGCCAAGGCAGCCGGCTACAAGGCGGGCGCCTTTAGCTACAACACTGGCGCTTTGCGCTGCCCTACGTGCGATGGCACGGGCTCGATATCGCTCGACGTGCAGTTTTTGCCCGACGTCGAGATCGTCTGTCCGGCATGTCGCGGCTCACGTTATGCAGACGCGGCTTTGCATATCCATCGCGAGGGCAAGGACGGGAGCTTACTGACGTTGCCGCAGCTCATGGACATGAGTGTGGACGAGGCCCTCGACGCCACGTTGGGACTCAAGAAAGTCCAGGCGCGCTTGCAGACCTTGCACGACCTGGGTTTGGGCTACTTGACACTGGGCGAGCCCACGCCGGCGCTCTCGGGCGGCGAGGCGCAGCGGCTTAAGCTTGCGAGCGAGATGGGCCGCGTGCAGGATGATGCCGTATTCGTATTCGACGAGCCCACGATCGGCCTGCATCCGCTCGATGTTCAGGTGCTGCTGAGTGTGTTTGACGGCCTCGTTGCCAAGGGCGCCACGGTTATCGTGATCGAACACGACCTCGACCTTATCCGTAATGCCGATTACGTGATCGACATGGGCCCGGGCGGCGGTGACGCAGGCGGACAAATCGTCTGCACCGGCACGCCGGATGACACTGCGGCCTGCTCCGCAAGCGTCACTGGCCGCTACCTCTAGCAGAATGTGACAAAGGGACAGTCCCTTTGTCACATCCGATGCCTATTTCACGCATTGAGCGGCGAGATAGTCGCGGAAGAACGGTAATTCAAAAGCGACGATTCCGCGCCCGCGTTCTCCAATGATGCCGGCGTCTATCATGCGGCGTCGGTAGCGGGAGACCTGTTGCGGCGAACGCTTAAGGCGCCCGACAAGGTCGGCGGTGGTGGACTCTTCCTCGTCATCGAGCATGGCGATGAGGAATCGCTTGTCCTCTGCAGTGAGTTCCCGATAGGTCGCTGCGAGGATCCGGTCGTCCATTTCATCGCGTGCGATTTTGATTCCCTGGTCAAAGTCGCGAGATGATATTTCCCTCGAGTTGCTCGTGAGATCCCAGGCGCGGTAACCCACAAGCTGCAAAAGGAAGGGAAAGCCCGAAATCGAGCGAACGGCCTTATCGATTCCCTCGGCATCCGCCAGACGGTCGTTTTCCTGGATCGTTCGGATCAAGGCCTCGCGTACATCGTAGTCGGCGATACGCCCCAGATGATATTGCTGGGCGCGACGAAGGAACGAGACCGTCTTGTGGTTCAGCAACGTCGAGACGTTGTTGGGAAGTCCCGCCATGAGTAGAGCGACGCGTTTCCCATCGGTCACAAAGTGCTGATACGTGGCTGCGAGCTGGATCATCTCGTCGAGCGTCGGGTCGACCTCATCAACCGTGACGAGTAGACCGGTGCCCGTTTCGTTGAGCTGGTCGATGATGTCGCTCATGCGATAACGCCAAGTCGAGGCATCGTGAACGCGATTGACCTCGATACTGCCGAGCGGCGCGATTCCGAGACCGGTGACTTCGAAGTTGTTAGACGGGTTGATGAGATGGCCTGCAGCACGTTTCGCCCCGAGCTCGATTTCCTCAAGCATTCCCGAGAGCGCGGTCGTCTTTACCGCTATCCAGCCGTGGGATTCCGCCCTTGTTGCGAGCGACGACATGAGAGCGGTTTTACCGGTTCCACGCGCGCCTGAGAAGATCGAGGTCAATTCCGGGCGTCTACGCTGGCTCAAGAAGGCACGGTCCAAATCCCGAATAATCTGTTGTCTGCCGGCGAGATGGGCAGGAACCTCACCAAAACTGGGGGTAAACGGGTTCTCGAGATATTCCACAAGGCTCTCCTTTCACATCGCCGTTTAACTCCATTTTATTCTAGTTAATTCTAATTAAAAGCGACGGCTCGTTATTTGGTGCATTAATGTGACAAAGGGACAGTCCCTTTGTCACATGCCGGGGAAGCCTGTCTGGCGGAGGGCCTCGTAGAGGACGATGGCGGCGCTGTTGGAGAGGTTGAGTGCGCTGATGCGATAGTCGTTCGGGTCGACAAAGTTGCCGCAGATATCCTGCTGAAGGATGGCCTCGTGGCTGTCCTCGGTATGTCCGAGCGACTCTTCGTGGGCTCCCCAGGCCTCGGCATTATCGAGTGAGTCGCAATCGCGCAGCATAGGAATGCGCTCGCAGCGCTCAGGCGCCGCTGCGAGCAGCTCTTCGGGAATCCCCGAGCTCTCGCTGCCAAAGACCAGATAGTCACCGTCGCGGTAGGTGCTTTGCGCATAGGTGCGGCGTGCCTTTTTGGTCAGCAGATGCAGGCACTCGTCGGCGGGGGAGAGGCCGTTGCGCGCAAGAAAATCCTCCCAGCCGGCATAGGTCGTCACGTCCAAGTTTTGCCAGTAGCCCAGGCCGGCGCGACGCACCGTCTTGTCGTCGAGCGAAAAGCCCAGTGGCTCCACCAGATGCAGGCGGGCGCCGGTAACCACGCAGGTGCGGCCGATATTGCCCGTATTGGCCGGAATCTCGGGCGCATACAGCACGATATTGAACATGAATCTCCTTGGCTCAGAATGAAAAACCACCACGAAGGGGACAGGCACCTTCGTGGTGGTTGGGCGGTTACGTGGGCGGAAAACGCTCGCTTCGATAACCCTAGGCGCGGTGCCAGTCGGTCAGGCAGGCATCGAGGGCGGCGATGAGCGCGTCCTTGTCCATGTGACGGCCGATGATGCACAGGCTCGTCATGCGGTCGCCCGTCTCGTCGTCCCAAATCTGCATGATCTCGGGGTTCTCGTCGATAATCTTCTGCTTTTCGCCCTCAGGCGCAGAATCGACAAACAGACCGTTCTCCATCAGGCGCATCTGGTGGCCGGCCTGCTCAAACATGTAGCACATGTCCGGATTGCCGTTCTGCCACAGCGGGCCCTTGACGCGAATGACCTCGTCGGGCCACTCCTGCTCAACAAAATCGGTGAACTTCTGCAGGTCAAACGGCTTGCGGCGCGAGTACACAAAGGTCTCGATGTCGTACTCGAGCACCTCGGGGTCGTCGTGCTCCTCGGGATGCTCCATGGCCTCGATCCAAGCGGCGGAGTTGTAGGCGCGCATAAAGTCGAAACGGTCGGTGTCGAGCAACTCCTCCATGGGGACCTCGCCGTTTTGGGCCTCGACAATCACGGCGTCCTTCTGCAGGCTGCGGACGATGGCCTTGAGCTCGGCGATCTGCTCGGGGCTCACGGTATCGGTCTTGTTGAGGATCAGCGTGGAGCAAAACTCGATCTGCTGGATGAGCAGGCTTTCGATGTCGTCCTCGTCGATATCCTCGGCCAGCAGGTCGCGGCCGCCGTTGAACTCGTCGTACATGCGGGCGCAGTCGACCACGGCCACGATGTTGTCGAGCGCGAGCTTGGGCTCGCCGCCCACCTTGGCCTCGTCGCAGAAGCTCGAGATGGTGTAGGCGATGGGGATAGGCTCGCAAATACCCGAGGCCTCGATGATGATGTAGTCGAACTTGCCTGAATCGGCGATGCCCTGCAGCTGGTTGGCCAGGTCGTCCGAAAGCGTGCAGCAGATGCAGCCGTTGGTGAGCGGGATGAGGTCGTCGGTCTCGGAAAGGCCGCCGTCGGCGATGAGGCTGGCGTCGACGTTGATCTCGCCGATATCGTTGACGATCACGGCGGCGCGGATGCCGCCGTCGTTAGCGAGGATGTGGTTGAGCAGCGTGGTCTTGCCGGCACCGAGGTATCCGGTAAGCATGATGATCTTCACGGGTTTGTTGGGCATGTGCCCTCCTTTGTTAGACATAGCTTACAGTTAAATCTTATGCCAAACGCCTGCTCTTATACCCACGTGCCGGCAAATAACACAGGCTACTCCCAGGCTCCCCACACATCGGGGCAATAACCGACGGTGGCCTTTTTGCCGTTGCGCACGATGGGCTCGGCTAGAACCTGCTGATTCTCGAGCAGTTTATCGAAGCGCTGGCTAGGGGTGAGGTGCTGGATGAGCGCGAGCGTCTCCTCGTCCTTAGCCTTGGGGTTGAGCAGCTTGTCGATGCCGCCGACCGCCTGCATCACGCTCGTGAGCTCGCCCTTGCTCATCTCCTTTTCCTTAAGGTCGATAAACTGCACCTTAATGCGGCGCTCCTTAAAATAACGCTGGGCCTTCTTGGTATCGAAGGACTTTTTGGTGCCGAAGATTTGCACGTTCATATTTATGTTCCGCCGTTCTACCGAATAAAGTTGGTTCGCTCGCGATCGGCCTCGGGGGCTTCGATGCTGGCGGCCTTTCCCGCCTCGATGCAACGCAGCAGCCAGGCCATGTTTTTACCGATGTTTCGCATGGTGGCAAGGCCCTCGGCGTCCTGGGCGGCCTCGCCCGGCATGGCACCAAAGACGTTGTTCCAGTACGTGGAGGCCACCACAGGCATCTGGTTGATGGTGAAGTACTTGTTGAGCACATCGAAGGTGGTCGATGTGCCGCCGCGACGGGCGACGGCGACAGCGGCGCCCGGCTTGTGCGCAAAGGCCTTGCTGCCAGCATAAAACGCGCGGTCGAGGGCCGAGAGGATGCGTCCGCTGGGGTGTGCGTAGTAGACGGGGGAGCCAAAGATAAAGCCGTCGGCCTGCTCGGCGGCGGCAATGAGCTCGTTGACCACGTCGTCGTCAAAGGCACAGCGACCGCCAAGCTTGCCACACTGGCCGCAACCGATACAATCGCGGATGGGCTTGGCGCCCAGCTGGAATACCTCACTATCGATGCCCTCGGCCGCCAGCTGCTCGGTGATCTCGGCGAGCGCACGGGCGGTGTTGCCGTTTGCCTTGGGGCTGCCGTTAACTAAAAGAACCTTCATGGAAAACTCCCTCTGCTTGCGATGGCTTCTGCAGAGGATTATCGCACGAGCGGGCGGATGGCGTGGGGCGCGATGCCGGCCCCGAGGGCCCACGGCAGGCTCGCCCACCAGGTACGTGCGGGATACGGTTCAGAGGATGTTGGAGTGCGGGGCCTCGTGCGAGCAGATTGTAAGGGGTCTGGGCGGGTCGCCCTCGATGGCGAGCTTTGAGGTCTTGGAAGGCGGGCTGCTGCGGAGGCTATGATTTATACTAAGGCGGTTGCTATCGAGTAATTCACACTTGGTTTGATTCGATTGTGAACGCGCAGCTAGGACGGAAAGCAAAGGAAGTTCTATGGAAACAGAGGGTGCTGTCTGCTTGATAACTTCGATTGCCCTGATTCTTCTTTCAATCCAATACAGAAGAGGAAGATGGCTCAGCTCAATTGCTGGATATGATGTTACAAAAAGGGAGAGCGGGATTGATATACGCCCTTACGCAAAGTTGATTTCTTCTGTGACGTTATGGATGGGGCTGCTGTTTTTCTTGTGGGCGGTAGAGGGCTGGGTACGCGATTGGAATACCAGTGTTTTTGAAGTTTTGGTTCTACTTCTGTTCAGCTTGGCCTCATTGTCGTTCGTGCGGCTCGTTAGGTTTGTGTTTATGAGGCGATAGCCAGCGGAAGCGGGATGGACGACAAAATGGACCAATACAGCCAATTGTCAAAAGAATTTGATAGGGTTGGCTTAACAGATTTACTCGAGGGCATATCCGTGGCGGGGGATAGGTTTTATGTTGTTGAGCACTTATTTGCATCGGGTAAAGGAAACCAAGAGTATCGAAAACGGTGCCCCCGGGCCCCGGAAGGGACTGCGGGGGCGTTCGGCTAACTGCGGGTACGACCTATTTGCTCAATGTGTTCGGTTGAGATCGGAAATTAACCATCATGCGCCCCACGACGCTAGTCCAGCTTGGTGCCCGGTACTTGCGGCGCCTCTTTAAGCAGCGCTTTGAGTTCGTTCAAAATGGAAACGGGCTGACGGTCGACGCCGTCCAGATGGAGCGTGGCCACGCGAAGGGGCGGCTGATATTCAGGCGAGCCGATGAGCACGGGAGAACCCAGGAACCGTTCGATGTCGCTTGCGATCTCGTCGATTGCCTCGGGGCCGAGCTCATCGAAGAGCGCCACGAACATTGGTCCAGTCGAGCGGAACAGGCGGCCCTTGCCGCGCGAACAATCCATGAGGCAGGCGGCGCTTTCGGCGAGCACGCGGTCGCCTGCATCGAATCCAAAGCGGGCATTGACCTCGGCGATATCGTCGACCTTAATGGCAATAAAGCCTGCCTCGCGCGCCACGCGGCGCATCTCTCCAATAGCGTTGACCAGGGCGTGGACATCGCCCAGGCCCGTTACCGAGTCGGTCGTATCTGCTAGGCTTCGGTTGATGATAATGCCCACATACATGTTGGGCTCGGTATCGGTGCCGTCCAAGCGGTAGCCCGTGCAGTCGCAAAGCACGTATTTTCCAGTGGCGTCCATTACGCGATACTGCATGTAGTGGAAGTGCCACGTACCGTTTATCACCATGTCGAGCTCGGCGCGTACGTTGTCGCGGTCCTCGGGGTGAACGCGGGCAAGCCACATGTCGACCGAGTTAAAAGGGTGCTGGGAAGGCAGATTAAAATCACGCACGGCGTTGACCGACCATTGCGATTCGCCCGTATCGAGATTGAGGATGAACGGGTAGCGCGTCTCGGAGCTCATAGAGATTGCTTGGAACACCCGGTCGTTGCAGGGAAGCTGATCGACGATTGGGCGTTGCGGCGCGTCATTGTCTTTCGGTTGCTGCACGCGATGCATAAGCTTATAGCGATACATCTTGCGATCGGCATCCATCGTCATCTGGCGACGCGTGTCGCCGGCAAGTGGATCGACGCGCGAGCAGCCAAAGCTAAAGCTGGCGATCATGGGCGCCTTGCCACCTGAGCTCGCCTCGATCAGCCCGGCACGTACCTGCTCCAAGCGCTGCTCGAGTTCAGTCTCGTTTGCGGAGAGCGAGATAAGCACAAACTCGTCTCCACCGATACGGAACAGCATCTCATCGTGCTCCATGGTTTCGGAGAGCGTGCGGCAGATGCTCAGAATATAGCGATTGCCTTCGGCGTGGCCAAACCTATCGTTGCAATGCTTGAGATGGTCGATGTCAATATAGGCGCATGTGAAGGGGTCGCCTTTGCGCCAGAGTTGCTCGACGTGACGGTCGAATCCGTTGCGGTTGCCCAAGTTGGTGAGCGGATCGATATAGGCGTTGCGCTCAAGCAGCTGGCGCTCTTGTTGCAGGATGGCATGCGTCTTTTGCAGTTGCTCACCAACGGCGCGTAGCTCAGCAGGCAGCGCGGCAACATCGAGTTCAGCGGTCGAGACGCCGTTCGCAAGTCGCTGAAGATAGGCAATAATCGATTGCTCGCCCAGGCGATATGACTCGTTCATGATGGATAACCTCCTTGGGCGGAACAGTGGTTTGTATCATATCCCCAATTCGGTTTGAATTGGGGATATAAGTTAGCTAATGGAGGCAAATGTTCCCTTCGGCGGTGGCGTTTTGCGCGTGAGCGTATCAGTTGTTATTGCCACTATCGAGCAATGTCTCAAAATCCTTCGCCGGCATGGGGCGGTAGTAGAGGAAGCCCTGAGCGTAGCGGGCGCCCATTTGTCGTAGCATGTTCGCCTGCTCATTGGTCTCGATGCCTTCGACCACGACGGGCAGATGGAGCGAATGCGCCATCTCGAGCATTGATGAAATGATTTGCGTGCTGCGGCCATGATCGCCGTCGACGGACGCAAACGTGCGGTCGAGCTTGATGACGTCGACGTTGACGTTCTTGAGCATCGCGAGCGTGGACTGGCCGGTGCCAAAATCGTCCATATGGGTCGAGAAGCCGCGGGTGTGCAGGTCGGCTGTCAGTTTGTCCACGGCCTCGGACTCCCCCGTATAAGCCGTCTCGGTGATCTCGATACGCATGAGCTCGGGCGGTAGGTTGTATTGGGCGGCGAGCGCCCCCATATGTTCGGCAACGTCGCAGGCAAGGATATCCACGCGCGACACATTAAGCGAAACCGGAACCACACGAAGTCCTCGATCGATGCGCTCGCGCAGCCACGAGGCGACACCCTGTCAAATGTACTTGTCGAGCGTCACCACAAAGCCGCTTTCTTCAAGCGCCGGGATAAAGGACGCAGGTGGAATTAACGATCCATCTTTGTCGATCCAGCGTGTGAGTGCCTCGGCGCCAATGATCTCGCCGGTTTCCATATCAACCTGGGGCTGCAGGTAGTAGGTGATGTGGTCGTTTGAGAGCGCATACTGGAACTCGGTGAGGGTGCGGTGAAACGCCACCTCGCGCTTGTATTCCTCGGGGCGAAAGACGGCGATGCGATCCTTAAAATCGTTTTTGGCGCGCCGATTGGTAAACATGGCCTTGGCCTGCGCGTCGATGGTGATTTCCTCGTTGGGGTCGATGGGGCAAACGCCCATGGACGGCCAGAAACCCACGCCGTTATCATGCTTGGCCACGGCCTCGCGAACGCGGTTATAGATTTTATGGACGGTGTTGTGCTCAAAGGGGATGAGTACGCAAAAGTCATCTTGGCCCCAGTACCCTGCGACGCCCATATCGGCATTCTCGATATCCTTGAGGACCGTGCCCACATCGGCGAGCACGCGGTCGCCCTCGGCCTGGCCGTGCCATTCATTAAACAAGCGCATGTGGCCCATGTCGACCGTGGCGATGCACCAGGTGCCGTCACGCCTTGCCTCGAGAAATGCGTTGGCGCGCCGCATAAACTCACTGGGTCGATAGAGGCCCGTGAGCGAGTCGATACGCTCGGCGATGGCGCTTTTGCGCTCCGCCTCGGGTATGGGGAGGCTGTCGTTGGGAACAAGCCCGCCGGCTGTACGAAGGCGACGGTCGAGTTCGCCTAAAACGGCGGTCGCTTGATGGGTTAAGTGCTCGTAAAAGGCCGGGACGACAAGGCAGACGGGAGTAATGGTGTCGCCTGCGATTTGAACAGGAGCGAAAACGGCCTCTTTAAGGTGGCAGGTCAGTTGCTCGAATGCCTCGTGGCCCAGGTCGTTGCTGAGCACGACGAACTGGACGCTTCGTGAACGGTAGATCCGGCTCCTGCCGCGGGTGATCGACAGCATGCGGCCTGCGTATTCGGCAAGCATGTTGTCGACAGCCTCGGCCCCGTAGAGCTCGTTGAGCTTTGTCGTGCCACGAACGCGCACCGCTATGAGCCCTGTCTCGCAACGATCGCGGCGGCAGGCATCGATAGCGTTGATCAGCATACGCTGCGTTCCGAGGCCCGTAGCGGCGTCGACGGTCTCGGCGAGTGAGTGGTTGACAAGTTCGCCGACATAGAGCGAGGGGGCATTTCCGTCGCCGTCGATGCGAAACCCGCGAGCACGGCAGAGAACGTAGTCACCCGTGGCATTGCGCATGCGGTACTGCATGACACGGCGGTGTTTGGAGCCGTTAAAGATCTGGTTGATGTCGTTGGCGTAGGCCTCGAGGTCATCGGGATGGACGCGCGTCTTCCAGAAATCGCGGCAGCTGTCTATGTGCTCCGAAGGAAGACCGAGATCGCGCAAGGCACCTTGCGACCAAAGGGTGCGGTCCTTGTCCAAGTTCTCGATAAAGAAATAACGGCCTTCGTTGAGCATCGAAAAGGCGTCGAAAATACGGTCGCTTATTTCGAAGTCGTCGGTGTGGACTTGCGCGATATTACGTCGATCAAGATGCATGGCATGACGTAGCTTGTAGTCGTACATGCGATGGTCGGCATCGAGTGTCATACGATTGGAGGCTTCGCCCAGGACGGGGTCGGCGTGTGCCACTCCGTAGCTAAACGAGTGGGGCATCTCGGAATCGTTGTTTTTGAGCAGAACCGTTCGGCAGTGTTCCAGACGTTCGGCGAGGTCGTCCTCGGTTGCAATCGTAGACAGGATGGCAAACTCGTCGCCTCCCAGACGAAACGCCGCTTCGTCCACCTCCATATACAGCTTAAGATAGAGGCTTACCTGCAAGATATAGCGGTTGCCCTCGTCATGGCCAAAGACGTCGTTGCAGTGCTTGAGATTGTCGATGTCGATGAACGCCATGGTAACGGGGGTGTCCTGCTCCCAGAGCTCCTCGAGAGAACGGGCAAAGCCGCCACGGTTGCCAAACCCGGTGAGCTGGTCGGTAAAGGCCGTCCTAATCAGATCATCCTGACGCTCGAGAAGGTCACGGACGGTCTTTTCGAGCGTTTCGGTGTAATTGCTGACGGTGTCCATGTTGTAAGCGGCTTTCTAAGGTCGGGACGGATGGCGTCGGGCGAGCTCGTAGTGTACACGCGTCGTTGCTCGGCGCCTTGCGTGTATCCAGGCCCCCGCCTTGCTGCGTTGTTGAGTTGCTTTGCCGGCTAATGTTCGCTGTTGATAACTGCTGAGTAGTGTAAACAACAGTACGCAATTATATATGGGTGTCCATGCTGCTGGCGGCTACTATTCGCCAAACGGTAGCGCGACAATGTGATGTTCGATGAAAATGCGACTGAGTCGATATATGTTGACGGGTATACTTGTTCCGTTTGAATTTGCGGGGATGGAGATGGTCGCATGGCACAGTCAAATATGACGCGCACGGTGGGGCTGGCGCTCGAGGGAGGCGGCTACCGCGGTATGTATACGGCGGGCGTGCTCGACGTTTGGATGGAGCACGGTTTGACCTGCGACCATATGGTGGGCGTCTCGGCGGGCGCGGCATTTGGCTACAACTTTAAATCGCGCCAGATCGGCCGCGCCATTCGCTATAACAAGGCCTATTGCGTCGACAAACGCTATGCGAGCGTGACCAGCTGGCTGCGAACCGGCGATATGTTCAATGCCGATTTTGCCTATCACGAGGTGCCCATCGAGCGCGATCCCATCGACCTGGAGGCGTATCGCGCCTGCCCCATGCGGTTTACGTGCGTGTGTACCGATATCGAGACGGGCAAGGCCGTCTACCACGACCTGCCCTATGGCGACGAGCGGGATATCGAGTGGATCCGGGCATCGTCGGCGATTCCCGTGGCGACGCGTCCCGTTGCTATTGACGGGCATAAGTATCTGGATGGTGGCGTGGCCGATTCTATTCCCAGTGCATGGCTGTTTGCGCAGGGGTATGACCGCAATATCGTGGTACTCACGCAGCCGGCGGGCTTTGTGAAGCAGCCCAACAGCGTGATGCCCATGCTGCGGCGCGTGTTCCGTCACTACCCGGAGTTTGTTGCAGCACTTGAGCATCGGCATGAGGTCTACAATGCCACGCTCGATGACCTGGCACGTCGCGAGGCGGCTGGTGAGGTCTTTGTGGTGCGGCCGAGCGAATCGGTGAAGGTGCCGTCGCTGTGCCGCGAGCCCGATGAACTTGAACGCATCTACCAGATTGGTCGCCGCGATGCGGAGGCGACCTTGCCGGCGTTGGAATCGTATCTGGCGGGGTAGGGCAAGCTGCCGTGGACTCGGCGGAAAGCGCGTCCCAGAATGAGCGCTCAGAACGGGTTACAGTTTCCCAAGCGGTGGGGTTTCGGAAAGTACGTCCCGGAATATGCGTTCAGACTGGGATGCGGTTTCCCGTTGAGCCTCTATATGGAAAGCGCATCCCGGAATGGAGGTCCAAACTGGGATGCGCTTTCCGCTATTGAAGATATGAGGCTGCGAATCAGCTGTTCGGCCTATGCCTATGCCTGCTGCCAGGTGTCGACGAGCTCCTTGGCCGCGGCGTAGGGGTCATCGGCGCTGCAGACGGCGCTCACCACAAAGAAGCCGTCGACGCCGGTGGCCTTGAGCTGCGGCAAGTCGGCCGTCTTAACGCCGCCGCCCACCACGATGGGCACGGGGCTTGCCGCGTGGAGTGCGGCAAGGTCCTCAAAGCTCTTGGTGATGATAGAGCCGTCGGCCGTGCGTCCGCAGTCGCGCTTGGTCTCGGTCTCGTGGAGCGGGCCGATGCCCAGGTAGTCGACCAGACTCATGTCGGCGGTCTTGACGTACTCGAGCATTTCCTCGCAGCGGGCCGAAAGGCCCACGATGGCATCGGGGCCCAGCAGCTTGCGACAGACCTCGACGGGAATATCGCTCTGACCCACGTGCACGCCGTCGACAGCAATACCCTGCTCGCGCGCGGCAAGCACACAGTCCAGACGGTCGTCGATGAGCAAGGCGACCTGACCGGTCTTGCCGGCCCGTGCGATTGCCTGCGCGGCGTCGCCGGTCAGCGCGATGATCTCGCGGGCACTTGCCACCTTGGAGCGCACCTGGATGCAGGTAAAGCCGGCGTCGAGTGCCTGGGCCACCACATCGCCCACGGGGCGCCCGAGGGTGTTTTCGGGGCCGAGTACCAGATAGGCCGAGATATCAAGGTTGTCGCGGATGCTCATCGTGCTTCCTCCTGCTTTTTGATCTGTGCTTCCATGCGCTCGAGTTTGCCGGTCATGGTGTCGGTAAATCCGGGTCGAATATCGGCTTTGAGCACGACTTCGGTGCGGATGCCCTTGCTCGCCAACACAAAGGTCGCGTCGCGCACGACCTGCATGACCTCGTCCCAGTCGCCCTCGATCTCGGTGAACATCGAGGTGGTGCGGTTGGGAAGGCCGCTCTCGCGAATGACACGCACGACCTCGGCGACCTCGGCGGACAGCTCATCGCCGGTACCGCATGGGGCGATGGCCACGGCGACGAGTGTGTTCATGCCGGCATCGGTTGCGGGCTCGGACATGGCTTATGCCTCCTCGAGCTCGAGTTGGTTGTCGGCAATGTCCCGGGCGGTTGCGCGGTAGAGCTCGTCGATAAAGGCGACCTTAAAGCTTGCCGGGGCATCGGCAACGGCGGCGGCACGCGTGCCGGCAACGTTGTAGACGGCGGTGCCGCAGATGGCCGCCGTAAACGGGTCGGTGGCGCAGGCGTACACGGCCAACACGCCGCCCTGCGAGCAACCGCAGCCGGTGATCTTGGACATGAGCGGGCTGCCGCCGTGGGACTTGGCCACGGTCGTGCCGTCGGTAATCAGGTCGACTTCGCCCGAGACCACTACGGCGCCGCCGGTGTAGCGGGCGAGCGCCGCGGCGGCATCGCGGGCGGCGTCAACCGTATCGGTGGTGTCGACGCCGCGCACGCGGCTCAGATCGGCGGCTTCACCCTCAAGACCCCACAGGCCGGCGAGCGCAATGATCTCGGAGGCGTTGCCGCGCACGATGGCGGGTTTGTACTGCTTGAGTTCGCCTACCAGTTGGGTGCGCAGGCTGCCGATGCCCAGGCCCACCGGATCGAGCACCCAGGGCTTGCCGGCGTCGTGTGCCGCCTTGGCCGCGCGGGGAATCGTCTGCTCGTAGATGGGGAAGAGTGTGCCCATGTTCAGATAGATGGCGCCGCCGCCGGCAACGAGCGCCTCGCCCTCGTCGGGCAGATAGACCATGGCGGCCGATCCGCCCACGGCGAGCTGCGCGTTGGCGACAAAGTCAATCGTCACCGTGTTGGTGATGGAGCCCGCCATCGGATTGGTGGCACGAATCTCCTCCACGGCCTTGACCACGTTTTGCTTGAGCTGTTTCGAATCGATCACTGCACATGCCTCCTTGGCATAGAAAAGGGGCGCTGTGCATAGACAGCGCCCCTAAAAAGGCGGCATGCTCCCTACGCCAGCATTAACTGACAGGTTCAAAGGATTGGGCCCCATGCCCTCTCAGCCTTGTGGTTTGCACCGCCGGCACTCCCGCATCGAATCTGTTGTTCCCTATACTAGCGCATCGGTACAATAGACGGGATTAAGAATGACCGAGGGGGCCTTATGATTAAACTTGTGCTGACCGATATGGACGATACGCTGATTCCAGCCGGGCATGACGGCGCCAGCGACTACGCCATCGAGGGCATTCATGCCATGCAGGCGGCGGGTCTGCACTTTGGCCCGGTTTCGGGTCGCCAGCCCTCCGCGATGGGCTGGATGTTCCGCAATCGCGCCGAGTGCTTCTCGACCGGCGCGTTCTGCAACGGCCAGGTCATGTTTGTGGACGGCGAGGTGGTAGCCTCGCATGCGACCGACAACGCCGCCCTTATGCGCTTGGCTGACTACTTGGAGCAAGAGACCGACGATACGTATCTGAAGGTCTACGGCCTGGGTGATGACTTTTGGGGCAACGATGCCTATTGTGTGACGAGCGACCCCGAGCGCGTGCGCCGCGCCATGGAGTCGGGCGGCAACGCATGGCTCAAGGGCGAAGAGGCCCCGTGCCGTCCTGTCGTCGATGACGCGTCGGTGTTCAAGGCGAATATCTGGAGTGCTCGTTCGCGTGAGGAGCTCGCGGAGCTACGCGAGCGCGTTGCCGCTGAGGTGCCGGAACTCTCGCTCGTGTTTCCCAACAATCGTGTGCGCCTGTTCGACATTCTTCCAGCAGGTTGGGACAAGGGTTGCGCTGCGCTGGAGCTGGCGCGCGCTTTGGACCTGACGTCCGACGAGGTGGCCGTATTTGGCGATTCCGATAACGACCTGCCCATGATCGGTGTCGTCCCCAACTCCGTTGCAGTCGCCAATGCCAACGAGGCTGTCACGGCTGCCGCGCGCTGGCATATCGGCGCTGCGGCAGACGATGCGGTTGCCGGGGCTCTGCATCAGATTGCCGCCTGCGCCGCGACGGGGGAGATGCCGTCGTTTATGCGTCAGGCAGATGCGGCGGGTTCGGGTTTCGCGGACGTCTAGGGAGGCCATCATGAAGCTTCAACAGCTCAGGTATGTCGTCAAAGTTGCCGAATGCGGCAGCATCACCGAGGCCTCGCGCCGGCTCTTTGTGTCGCAGCCTTCGATTACCGCGTCGATCCGCGATCTCGAAAACGAGATGGGTGTGCACATCTTTGAGCGCACCAACAAGGGTGTCATTGTGTCCGAGGAGGGCGAGACCTTCTTGGGCTACGCGCGCCAGGTGCTCGATCAGGCGGATCTGCTCGAAGGCAAGTACAAGGGCGCGTCCGAGCAGGTGCCGCACTTTAGTGTGAGCTGCCAGCATTATTCCTTTGCCGTCAACGCGTTTGTCGATGTGATCCGTGAGTTCGATGCCGCGCGCTATGACTTTACCCTGCGCGAGGAGCAGACTCACGAGATTATCGAGGACGTCGCGCATATGAAAAGCGAACTGGGCATCCTGTACTTATCCGAGCATAACCGCGAGGTTATCGAGCGCATGCTGGCGGCCAACGAGCTCGTATTCGAGGGGCTTTTCTGCGCCACGCCGCATATCTTCGTCTGTGCCGACCATCCGCTGGCGGACCGCTCCAGCGTGACGCTCGAGGATCTGGAAGACTACCCGTTCCTGTCCTACGAGCAGGGCAGCTACAACTCGTTTTACTATTCCGAGGAGCTGACCTCGACGTTCGAGCGTCGCAAGAATATCCGCGTGCGCGACCGTGCGACGCTGTTCAATTTGGCCATGGGCCTCAACGGCTACACGGTATGCTCGGGCGTGATCAGCCACGAGCTCAACGGCCCCGGCATTATCTCGATTCCGCTCGATGTGGATGAGTACATGGAGATCGGCATCATCACGCGCAAGAACACGACGCTTACGCGCTACGGTCAAGCCTATATCGACGCGATTCGTCAGCATATCTAGACTGCTGCGTCCTGTACAGGTCAAATCTCTTCATGGCAGTCCCAACTGATATAGGAAGCATCTATATCAAACTGTTATAAACGTATATTTTACGATGGCTATATGAGCGCTCATACTCTGTCCCAGTAAAGCAACCAATGCAAAAGGGAGATATCTATGAGCACTTCGATTCAACCGAACGCACCGTTTCGTACCGATATCGTTGGCAGTTTTCTTCGCCCACAGGCCATAAAGGACGCCCGTGCCGCCTACGCTGCAGGCACGCTCGATGCCGAGGGGCTTAAAGCCGTCGAGGACGAGGCCATTCGCGATTTGGTGGCCAAGCAAAAGGCCGCCGGCCTGCAGGTGATCACCGACGGAGAATTCCGCCGCAGCTACTGGCACCTCGATTTTATGTGGGGGCTGAACGGCGTCGAGCGTCGCACCTCGCGTACAGGCTATATGTTCCACGATGAGGAGACTACCGCCGACACCGCCGTGGTAACCGGTCTCATTAGCGGCGAGAATCATCCGTTCGTCGAGCACTTCAAATTTGTCAAGGCGCTCGAGGGGGAGGGCCAGGTCGCGCGACAGACCATTCCGGCGCCGATCCAGACGTTCTCCGAAGTCACGCTCGACCGCTGCGATGGCCAGCAGGAGGGCCTGCGTGCCGTCTACAAGACCGACGAGGAGCTCGCCGATGCCATCGCCGCAGCATACCGCACCGTGATTGCCGACCTGTATGCCGCAGGCTGCCGCAATATTCAATTTGATGACTGCACCTGGGGCATCTATTGCGATACCGACTTTGTGTCCAAGACCGGCATGAGCCCGGTTGACCTGCAAAAGGTGAGCGAGCTGGGCGTGGCGCTCAACAACGCCGCCATCGAGGGCAAGCCCGACGACCTCGTCATTAACACGCACGTGTGCCGTGGTAACTACCACTCTACCTATGCTTTCGAGGGCGGCTATGACCCCATCGCGCCGTACCTGTTTGCGCATGAGGACGTTGACGCATTCTACCTGGAGTTCGATACGCCGCGCGCCGGCGGTTTTGAGCCGCTGAAGTATGTTGCCCCTGGCAAGAAGGTCGTGTTGGGCCTGGTGACCACCAAGGCCGCTGAGCTTGAGGACGAGGATGCCATCGTCGAGCGTATTCACGAGGCTGCAAAGTATGTTCCGCTCGAGAACCTGTATCTGTCTCCGCAGTGCGGCTTTGCCAGTTGCGAGATTGGCAACAAGCTGACCGAGGACGAGCAGTGGGCAAAGATTACGCTGGTCAAGCGCATTGCGGAGCGTGTCTGGAAATAACGATGCCGTTCGCAGGTGGCGGCGCGTGTGAGGCACTGCGTATCGCGTACAATGGTTCGGATCGTATCGTTCGGGCAGGTTATCCGATATGCCCGATCGCCCTTCCATTCGAAAGGACATCAATGTCCCAGTCCTCGACGCCCGCCGTCAGCGATGCCATCTACGACGCATCGTCGCTCGGCCGCCCGCGCATGTTCCTGCTCGGTCTGCAGCACCTGTTTGCCATGTTTGGCGCCACGGTGCTGGTGCCCGTGCTCACCGGTCTCTCGGTGTCGGCAACGCTTTTGTTTGCCGGCTTGGGCACGCTGCTCTTCCACTTCCTATCGCGCGGCAAGGTGCCAGCGTTTTTGGGATCTTCGTTTGCCTTTATCGCGGGCTATGCCGCCATCGCGCCCAACGGCGAGGCCGAGCTTTTGCCCTACGCCTGCCTGGGCGTAGCTTGTGCCGGCCTGCTCTATCCGGTGCTTGCGGCGCTCTTCCGCGCGTTTGGCGCCAAGCGCGTTATGCGCTTCTTTCCGCCGGTGGTGACTGGCCCCATCGTCATTTCCATCGGCTTGATCCTGGCAAGTTCCGCTATTGCTAACTGCCAGACCAACTGGCTTGTGGCTGTCATTGCCGTTGCCGTTATCGTCATCTGCAACATCTGGGGCCGTGGCATGGTCAAGATCGTGCCGATTTTGCTGGGCGTTGTGGTGAGCTATGCCGTTGCGGCTGCGCTCGGCGAGGTTGATTTCTCGGGCGTCGCAGCCGCTCCCTGGGTTGGCTTGCCCGTCGTGTGGGATAACACCGTGTTTGCACTCTTTGGGCCGCAGTTCGATAGCGGTCTTGCCACGACGGCCATCATCACCATTATGCCGCTGGCATTTGCGACCATGATCGAGCATATCGGTGATATCTCGGCTATCGGCTCCACCTGCGAGCGTAACTACATCGCCGATCCCGGTCTGCATCGCACGCTGCTCGGCGACGGCCTTGCCACGATCCTGGCTTCGCTCTTTGGCGCTCCGGCCAACACCACCTACGGCGAGAACACCGGCGTGCTCGCCCTGACGCGCGTGTTCGACCCGCGCGTGATTCGCATTGCCGCGTGTTGCGCCATCGTGCTTTCGTTCTGCCCCAAGTTCGCGGCTGTCATTGCGGCCATGTCGGCGTGTGTAATCGGCGGTGTGTCGCTCGTGCTCTATGGCATGATCAGCGCCGTGGGCGTTCGCAACCTCATCGAGAAC
The DNA here is from genome assembly GCA_938023905.1 of uncultured Collinsella sp. Taxonomy (GTDB): domain Bacteria; phylum Actinomycetota; class Coriobacteriia; order Coriobacteriales; family Coriobacteriaceae; genus Collinsella. Next base: position 25,945 of record CALJCO010000129.1, read on the forward strand.
CAGGTCGATTTCCAGAACAACCGCAACGTGCTGGTGGCTGCACTGGTACTCGTGCTTTCGCTCGGCATCGCGTACAGCACCGCCGGCGCCATCGCGCTGGAGTTGGGCGGCGTGACGATTTCGCTTTCCGGCCTTGCAGTGGGCTCGCTGGTGGGTATCGTGCTCAATGCGATTCTGCCGGGTAATGACTTTGAGTTTGATGTCTCGGAACTCGAAGGGTCTGCCGAATAGCAGCTGTGTCCAACTCAGTTAAAAAAGCCGGCCAAGCGTCCGATGCGCATGGCCGGCTTTTTAGTGCGCAAGAACCCAGTGGATGCCACGCGCCATGCGCAGGTCGGTTTGGGCAAAGTGGTTGCCGGGGTTGAGTTCCAGTGTTGTGAGGATGCCGCGCTCAACGAGCAACGTTTCCATTGCGCGCGTGTCGTCAAGTACGTGCCGCATCATGCGGTTGGGCGTCTTGGTTTCCTTTTTGCCGAGCGACAGGTAGACGGCGTCGGGCGTAACTGCCATCGCGTGCTCGTGAGCATAGTCGATAAAGCCAGGAAACCACAGGGACCCCGATGCGCTTGCGGCGCGGTCAAAGGCATCGGTTTGCCAGAGGGCCCAAAGCGAAAAGAGACCCGCCAGCGAATAACCGGCAATGCCACGCCAAGCAGGTGGCTGTGGGAGCGATAATTCGACCTTTGGGATTATCCGGTTCAGTAACTCATCAAGAAAACCGGCAGCTTGGCCGCCGAAAGGCTCGGCATCGCGCACGGTCCCGTCGCATTCCCAGGGACTCAGCTCGCGATTCCAATCGAGCCCGCCAATGGCGACAAGGGTGAACGGTGGACAGCCGAGCTCTCGGCAGCGTTCATAAACCTCCGTGCCGTCGCCCATGACCACGGGAAGATAGATGACTGGTGCGCTTTCGGCATGCTGTGCATGAACGGTTATCTGCTTTTGATGCGCTTCCATGACGGGCTTCTCTCGGCGTTGTGATATCGACGGCCCCCATTGTCGCACGCCGGCTCATGCAGGTTGGGCTAGACCAAAGACAATCTCGTGCATACCCTGCGGACGCATATGGAAAACGCCACCGCCGGAGGGGAGCTCGGCGGTGGCGTTGTTAAACGGTGCTGGGACTCGGAGCCTTCGCGGGAGCTGCCATGTGCGCAGAGGCGTCTAAGAGCGCTTACGGCTCGCCATGGTGCCTGCGGCGATAGCGGCTGTTCCCGCAAGGACGGTTGCCACGATGGCCGCACCCGAGGTGTCGCCGGTTGCCGCGAGCACGCCGGTAGTCTTGGCTTTCGTGATTGAAGCCGCAACGGCCTTGGTCGGCTTTGAGCCCTCAGGCTTGGGGTTCTGCTTGGACTCCGCGGGCTTGCTTTCTGCGGGCTTGGTCTCGTCGGGCTTGGGGTCTTCCGGCTTGGCTACCTCGGGAGGTGCGATGACCATGCTCTTGGCGACAGCTTCGTTATAGGGGGAGTCGATCACAGCGTCGCCCGTGCCGATGGCTTGGCCTGCCTCGTAGATGCCGTCACGGAGCTTGCGATAGTCAATGACCTTGCCGCCTTCGGGCGTCTGGATGGCGGCGTTCTCAATCTTGATGGTGCCGATTGCCTTGCCGTCAGCGCTCATGGCACGGGCAAAGATTGCCGCTGTATCTCCTTCGGCCGTTACCTTGCTGCGGATGATCGAGATGACTGCGGGTGTGACGCCCTCGCTGGTCTGGGCGATGATGCCGATGTTCTCGCCTTGGGGCTCGGGGCTCGTCTCGCCATCTTGGTTTTCGCTGTAGGGGATGGGGCCGTCGCCGTTCTCGACATAGCGGGCTATGGCCTTGACAACGGAGTCGCTGATGTAGATGTGGCCACCCTCCTCGTTGGGTCGATCGCTTCTGGTGGAGAATGCAGCCGAAACCTCGCCTTCCGCAAACGCGTCCACGGTGGAGCCGTTCTTGACGACGATATCGTCTGGGTAGGTGAAGAGGGCAATGGCGCTACCGTATCTGCCTTTACTTGCGCGGACTGTCACGTTTGCATGATCGAGGGTGATGCCCTTGTGGGCATAGACGCCATATTCAACACCGTTTACGTTGAGGGAGGCGTTTGTGGCTGCGAGGCTGCCCTTGGCCTCGACGGCAGCGTCTTTCTCGGAGCTTGCCTTGACCTGGCTGCCGTCCGAGATGTTGATATTGCCGCCGCTCCAAAGGGCCTCACCATCAGCTGAGCTTGCCTCGACCGTCCCGCCACCCTTGATGGTGAGGTTCTTATCGGTTCCAATACCCTTGTCCTTGGTAGCCCTGGCGGTGACGGCCCCACTGTCGTCAATCGTGATATTGCCGTTTGCCCTGATGCCATCCGATACGCCCGTGGCGTTGACGTTGCCCGAACCTTTGATAGCGAGATCGCCCTCGGCGTCGATGGCATCAAACCCAGCGCTCGTGGCGTTGACGGATCCGGCTCCGTCGATGTTGATATTACCCGTGGAGAGGATAGCGTCCTCAGTAGATGTCACGCTGAGCGTGCTGCCCGCGTCGCCTTGGATATTGAGCTCGGCGTTCTCATTCTTGCCATGAGAAGCCTTGATGCCTTCGATCCAGTCGGCAGTGACGATGTTGTTTCCCGAGTAATTCACGTTGAGCTTGCCTGCGGCCTGGATCTCGCCGCCGTTATAGTTGTTGAGCTTCAAGTCGTCGGCGCCGTCCCACGACCAGGTGCCGGTCTCGTCGCCCGCCGCAGTGCCGGCGTTGTATTTGGTTTCGCCGACCTTGACCCATTCCGCCGCGAGCGAGACGCTCGGCATGAGCAGCGAGCTCACCGTGAGCGCGCACACGGCGCCTACGACGATGCGGCGCGTCACGCGGCGCCAGCTGCCGTGCGCGAGTCCTATGCGACGGCGAACGTCGGGTTCGGCAACATGGGTTCCGGCGGTAGTGTCATTGCGTTTGGGGGTCGTGAACAAGGCTGCCATGGTTGCTCCCGTTCTCATAGGGCCTATACGGCTAGGTTCAGCGTATCTGCTGGATGTTGCCGGCGGTAGTGCCGTTTGGAGGGCAAAATGGCCAAAATGGGGGAGAAATAGGCCGCACGCCGGCGCAGGGACCGACGCTAAAAGAAAAGCGCGGGGCCGCATGGCGACTCCGCGCTTTATTGTTCAGCTTTTGCAGCCTTGCCCTTACGCTACGAAGAAGTAGACGGGGAAGGCAAGGGCTGCGATCCACCCGTCCTGTGCGAAAAAGTGTTTACGAACGTTTGCGACTCGCCAGGGCGCCTGCGGCGATGGCGGCTGTTCCCGCAAGGGCGGCTGCCACGATGGCTGCGTTCGAGGTGTCGCCGGTTGCCGCGAGCTTGCCGACGGTCTTGGCTCCCTTGGCTGCAACTGCAACGGTCTTGGTTGTCTTCGTGCCCTCGGACTTGGAACCCTCGGGCTTGGTCTCCTCGGGAGGCACGATGACCGTGCTCTTGGCGACAGCGGCGTCATAGGGGGAGTCAATCGTGGCATCGCCCGTGCCAATGGTCTGCCCCGCCTCGTAGACGATGCCGTCGCTGAGCTCTTCCTTGTTGCGATAGTCAATGACTTTGCCGCCTGCAGGCGTCTGGATGATGGCGTCCTTGATTTCGATGGTGCCGATCGCCTTGCCGTCCGCGCTCATGGCAAGGGCGAAGATAGCCGCCGTGTCTCCCTCGGCCGTGACCTTGCTGCGGACGATCGAGATGGTCGCGGGCGTGATGCCCTTCTCGGTCTGCGCGAAGATGCCGATGTTCAGGCCCTCGGACTCAGGGATGATTTCGTCGTTTTGGTCTCCACTGTAGTGGTCGGGGCCGTCGCCGCCGGTCTCGGCATAGCGGGCTATGGCCTTGACAACGGAGTCGCTGATGTAGATATGGCCACCCGCTTCGTCGGAGTAGAAATTACTGGTGGAGATTGCAACCGAGAACCTGCCTTCTGCGAGCGCATCCACAGTCGAGCCGTTCTTGATGACGATGTTGTCCTCATCGGTGAAGAGTGCGCTGGCTTCCCCGCCATCTGAGCTTGCGCGGACCGTCACGGTCGCGCCATCGAGCGTGATGCCCTTGTAGACATAGATGCCATACCCAACGCCACTTGCGTTGAGGGAAGCGTTCGTGACCGTGAGGCTGTTTTTACCGTCGATGGCGGCGTCTTCCTCGGAGCTTGCCTTGACCTGGCTGCCACCCGAGATCTCGATGTTGCCGTCGGCCCAAATCGCATTGTCTTTGATAGAGCTTGCCTCTACCTTGCCGCCGCCCTTTATGATGAGGTTCTCGTTAGCATCGATACCCTGATCCTCGGTGGCCTTGGCGGTGACGGTTCCGCTGTTGTCGATCGTGATGTTGCCGTCGGCCCTGATGCCATCCGAATCGCCCGTGGCGTTAACGTTTCCCGAGCCCTTGATGGTGACATCGCCCCCGGCATCGATGGCATCGTGCTCGGTGCTCGTGGCGTTGACAGTGCCAGCGCCGTCGATGTTGATGTTGCCGACGGAAGTGATGGCGTCACGAGAAGATGTCACGTTGAGCGTGCTGGACGCGTCGCCCTGAATATTAAGCTCGGCGTTCTCGTTCGCGCCATCCTTAACCTTGATGCCGCGGCCGTTGTCGTTAGTGACGGTGTTGTTGCCCTCGTAGCTCACGTTGAGCTTGCCCGCTGCCTCGATCGCGCCGCCGTTATAGCCGTTGAGCTTCATGTCGTCGGCGCCGTCCCAGCTCCAGGTGCCGGCGGCGTCGCCCGCCGCGGTGCCGGCGTTGTATTGGGTGCCGCCGACGTCCACCCACTCGGCCGCGAGCGAGACGCTCGGCATGAGCAGCGAACTTACCGTGAGCGCGCATACGGCGCCTACAACGATGCGGCGTGTCACGCGGCGCCAGCTGCCGTGTGCGAGCAGCGTGCGACGGCGCACGTCGGGCTCGACAAAATGGGCTCCAGAGGTTTTGTCATTGCGCTTGGGGGTCGTGAACAAGGCGGCCATGGTTACTCCCATCCTCATAGGGCCTATGCGATTACGCCCAGCATATCTGCAGGATGTAGCCGGCGGTAGTGCCGTTTGGAGAGCAAAACGTCCAAAACTTGCGAAGCAATACATCGCGCGTCCGTGTGGCGCTTTGCTGTTTGGTATTGCGAATCTTGCGCCTACGCTACAAAGAAGTAGACGAGGAAGGCAAGGGCTGCGATCCACATGAGCGGCTTGATCTTGGATGCCTCGCCCTTAAAGAGCGCGACGACCACGTAGGCGATAAAGCCCAGACCAATGCCGGCAGAGATGGAGTAGGTGAAGGGCACGCCGGCGACAATCATGAACGCCGGGAAGCCCTGCGACACGTCGGACCAGTCGATCTCGGAGGCCTCGCTCATCATGAGGTAGCCGACGTAGACCAGAGCACCGCAGGTGGCGGCGCTGGAAACGATGGTGACGATGGGGGAGAAGAACGCGGCGAGAATGAACAGCACGCCGGTGGTGACGGAGGTGAGGCCCGTGCGGCCACCGTCGGCAGCGCCAGAGGTGGACTCGACGAAGGTGGTGATGGAGGAGACGCCCATAAAGCCACCGGCAGCAGCGGCCACGGAGTCGACGACCAGGATGGGACGGATGTCCTCGACATTGCCGTCCTCGGTCAAGAACTCGCCCTGCTTGGCGACGGCCATCGCGGTGCCCATGGTGTCGAAGAAGTCGCTCATGAGCAGCGAGAAGGCAACGACGAGCAGCATCGGGTCGGTCAGGACCTTCACGATGGCAAGGTTGCCGTCGGCAGTGCTGGCAAACGGGGCGCCGAAGGTCGAGAAGTCGAGCGGTGCGATGAGGCCCTCGGGCGCATGGGTGACGCCCAGCGGGATTCCGGCGATAACGGCGACGATGATGCCGATGAGCAGCGAGCCCGGCACGTTGCGGGAAGCCAGGGCAACCGTCACGACGATGGAGATGATGCCGACGATAAAGGTGGGGGAGGCGATGTCGCCCAGGCCGACGAGCGTACCGGCGCCAGCGGTGATGATGCCGGCGTCGCACAGGCCGATCATGGCGATAAACAGGCCCAGACCCACCGAGATGGCGTGGCGCAGGACCACGGGGATGGCGTCCATGATGGCCTCGCGCAGGCCGCAAAGGACGAGCAGCAAGATGACGATACCCTCGAGGAAGATAACGCTCATGGCGACGTGCCAGTCACCGCCGCACATGGTGGTGGTGATGCCCGCGATCATGGCGTTGATGCCCAGGCCTGAAGCGCAGGCGAGCGGGCGGTTTGCGAAGATGCCCATGCAGATGGTCATGATGCCGGCGCCCAGGCAGGTGGCGCAGGCGAGCGCTCCCGCATCAATGCCAGCGCCCGAGAGCACTGCGGGGTTGACGGCGATGATGTAGGCCATCGCCAGGAATGTTGTCAGTCCAGCGCGAAGTTCGGTCCCGATTGTGGACTTGCGCTCACTGACGTGAAAAAGTTCGTCCATGCATACCCTTTCCTTGTTCGGCCCCGAGTTTAGGCCGATTGACACGAACTCATTTACTATATCGCCTTTACAACCTTGCTGTTCCTCGCATGTTGATGTTCGGCGCTTTGTAACAGACGGACGGTATTTATCGCATGAAAATGTGTGGGTACCGTATACTTAAGCGGTTACAACGACCCCTATGGAGGAACGTATGATTAAAGAGCTTTGCCACGACGAGGCTATCCTGTCCCAGCGTTGCGAGGTTGCGACCGTCGAGGACGAGTCGGTTGCTCAGGACCTGATCGATACCATCAAGTCGCTCGATGATGCCGGCTGCTTGGCCGCCAACCAGATCGGCGTTACCAAGAAGGTCTGCGTCTACCTGGACGACGCCGGCGAGCCCCACGTGCTCTACAACCCCCGTCTGGTGTTTGGCCTGGGCGCCAGCAAGATGGAGGAGAGCTGCCTGACGCACGAGGAGGTCACCAAGTCCACGCGCTATATCAAGTGCAAGGTTGCCTTTGACCAGATCGTCGATGGCAAGATGCGCGAGCGCAAGCAGGACTTTGTGGGCTTCGAGGCGCAGATGGTCCAGCATATGATCGACCACTGTCTTGGAAAGTTGGTCTAAGGGGACCAAAGCACCGCACTTCGTCTCTTTTGGTCCGGGCGTGACATTGTTGTCATGTCCGGGCTTTTGTGTTTAGCGCCTTTTTGTTTGGTGACAATAACCTTAGCAGGACCGTAAAGCTAGGAGGCGCTATGTGCACGAGCATTCGATTTACCGATAATTCTGGCCACATGTATCTGGGCCGCAACCTCGACTGGAGCTTTGACTACGGCCAACAGGTTCGCGTGATGCCGCGCGGGTTCCACATTCCGTATTCGTTTATCGACGATGCGTCGGCGGCACACGCGGTAATCGGCATGTGCATCGATTACAAGAACTATCCCATGTTTTTCGACTGTGGTAACGATGCGGGTCTGGCTGTGGCGGGGCTCAACTTTCCCGGCTATGCCGAGTATGCCGAGGGCCCTGTCGACGGCAAGAACAATATCGCGGCCTATGAGTTTCCCCTGTGGGTGGCAGCGACGTTCTCGACGGTCGATGAGGTCGAGGCCGCGCTGCGCGACACGGTGATTGTCGCCAAATCTGCCGGAGAGGGGCTGGGCGTGTCGCTGCTCCATTGGATTATCGGCGACAGCCAGCGCAGCATCGTGGTCGAGATGATGGCTGACGGCCTGCATGTATACGACGATCCGGTCGACACCCTTGCCAACCAGCCGACCTTCCCGTGGCACATGGAAAACCTGCGCACCTATATCACCGCCACAAGCGATTTTCCGCAGACGGCGACATGGCGTGGCGCCGAGCTTAAGCCCTATGGAGCCGGTGCCGGCATGCGCGGCATTCCGGGCGATTGCTATTCGCCGAGCCGTTTTGTAAAGGCGGCGTACCTCAATGCCAATTACCCGCAAAAGGAGAGCGAGACCGAAAACGTCGTTCGCATGTTCCGCTCGCTCGAGGGCGTGGTGATGATTGAGGGGGCGTCCAGGATGGGCGATGGCAAGTTCGAGAAGACTATCTATACCGGATGCTTTAGCGCGCGCACGGGCAATTATTACTACGCGATGTATGGGGATCCGTCGATTCGTTACGTGAGCCTGATGGATGCCGAGGGCGCGAGCCCCGATAGGCTCGTGGTTCCCGAGCCGCGTCGTTCGTAGCTCACTGGTCCGTTGCGACATAAAACGGCCTCGCACCTCTTATGAGATGCGAGGCCGTTGTCGTCAATGGCTGGTGGCGTGTTAGAAGTTGGCGTCGTTGAACTGGGTGCTCTCGAGTCCGTCGAGTTGCTGTTCGGGCGTATCTGCGACGCTCTCGAGCAGCTCAGTGGGATCGACGTTCATATTCTTACCGGCTTCGTTGCCGTTGACCAGGTCGTCCGAGAAGATGTCGACTTCCATTTCTTCGGCCTCTTCGATCTGAACCTCGAGCGGCACTTGGGTGCGCACGAGCTTAACGGCCGGGCGCATGCGGGCAAACAGCGGCACGTACTCGATGATGATGGCCGAGTTCTCGAGACCGTACCAGCGTGCCGGGCTTCCGCAGGCGCGGCGGACGGCGTACTTGATGGCCATCACGCGGTGGTCATTGCGGTTGATGTCCGTTTCGGGGGCGAGCATCTTGCGCAGCATACAAAAACGGAAGTCGCCCACGTTGCCGCGCGTCTCGTAGATGGAGTAGGTGTGATGCTGCGGCGGCAGCTCACCCGATGCCATCAAGTCGCCAACGATTTGGCGCAGGTAGGCATTAACGCGCTGGTTGACCTTAAAGCCCAAGTCCAGGCGCACGCGGAACAAAAAGTCCGTGCCAAAGGTCTCGACGGAATACTCGTGCGTATAGGGCTCGTCGGTAACGTGCACGTTGATGAACCAGTATGCCTTGGCGCGCTTGGGATGCTTATCCAAGATGGAATAGAGCACGTCGCGGTCGAGCGTGAGCGGGTCGGGGCTGTTGGTGAGGAACACCAGATTGTCGGCGAGCACGGGGTAGGTCTCGTCGTTGCGCAGGCGGTTGAGCTGGTCAATGTACTTGGAGACGGGCAGCAGGATCGTCTGCGTGCGCTCGATGGCGGTGCCGCGGCGCCACACGTACATAAGGCCAAACAGCAGCGAGGCCAAGAAGATCATTACGTAGCCGCCGTCAAAGAACATGGTGAGGCACGAGGCGAAGAAGCACAGCTCAATGGCACCGAAGAGCAGGGCGAAGACGCAGGCGCCCAGCTTGTGCTTGAGGATGCCGGCGATATAGCTCGTCAGCAGCGTGGTGGTCATAAGCATGGTCACGGTAATGGCGAGGCCATAGGCGCTCTCCATGCGCTCGGAGTTCTGGAACAGCAGCACAATGAAGATGCAGCCGACCCACATGATGTTGTTGACGAGTGGAATATAGAGCTGGCCCTTGGTGTCGCTGGGGTAGTGGATGCGCAGGTGCGGCATAAGGTTGAGGCGCGTTGCCTCGGATACCAGCGAGAACGAGCCGGTGATGAGCGCCTGTGAGGCGATGATGGCCGCCACGGCCGAAAGCACGATGGCAAAGGGGCGTAGGGGCTCGGGGAGCATCATATAGAACGGGTTGACGATATCCATCGCGAGCATCTGGGGGTTGGAGTTATTGGCGAGCAGCCAAGCTCCCTGACCCAGATAGTTGAGGATAAGGGCCGCCTTAACAAATGGCCAGGATGCATAGATGTTTGCCTTGCCCACGTGGCCCATGTCCGAGTAGAGTGCCTCGGCACCGGTTGTCGACAGGAAGACAAAGCCGAGCACCATAATGCCCGAATGGTTGATGGGCGAGAACAGGAACATAATGCCGCGGATGGGGTTGAGCGCGCGCAAGATGGACAGGTTGCCGAGCATGTTGAACAGACCGGCGCCTGCCAGGAACAGGAACCACAGCGTCATGAGCGGGCCGAACAGCTTGCCGATTGACGAGGTGCCGGCGCGCTGCATGGCAAATAGGCCGCAGATAATGATGATGGTGATGATGATGACGTTGGTCTGGCCGTCGCCCAGCAGCGCATGGCCCCATTCGATGGTGCGCAGACCCTCGATGGCTGTGGTGACCGTGACGGCGGGGGTGAGGATGCCGTCGGCGAGCAGCGCCGCGCCGCCGATCATGGCGGGCAGAATCAGCCATGGTGCCACCTTGCGTACGAGGCTGAACAGGGCGAAGATGCCGCCTTCGTTGTGGTTGTCGGCCTTCATGGCGATTACCACGTACTTGACCGTGGTCACGAGCGTCATGGTCCAGATGACGAGCGAAAGCGCGCCCAGGATCATGTCCTCGCTGACGGTACCGATGCCGCCGTTGTTGGCGACGATTGATTTCATGGTGTACATGGGGCTCGTGCCGATGTCGCCATAGACGACGCCGAGCGTTACGAGCAGCATGCCAGCGGAGAGGGGGATGGCTCCGTGCCCGCCTTGCCCGCGCTGGTCTTGGAGGTTTGCCTCCAGTTTGTTGTGTGCCACGAGGACTCCCTTAGACATCCGGTTATCTGTCTAGGACAAAAAACTTTATGCCGTCTTTATACATACAAGAGCAGTTTGGCACATCGGGTTATTTTAGACAATAATCCTCAGCTGGGGATTATTTATCTACGCAGGTAGCATTTCAAAGCAGGGGCTTTTAAGCACGTGCTGTCTGGGCGATGCCAGCCTTGGCGTTTGCGCGTTTGCCGGCGAGTTCGCAAAAAATCGCGCCGCCGATGATAAGCGCGGCGCCCATCAGGCGGACCGGTGTTATGGCTTCACCCAAAAGGGCGGCCGAGAACACGACCGCCGAAAGCGGCTCGAGGTAGCCGACGACGGCGACGGTCTGGACGGGCAGCTTGGCGACGGCGCTAAAGTAGAGCAGGCAACCAATGCCGGTGTTGACGACGCCGAGCATAGCGACGGCGCGCCAATCAATGCTGGCGGCGACGCCGGCGGACAGGAACGAGGGAGCGCCCTGCGTGATGAGCGTGAGGGCCAGTGCGGTCACAAAGGCGGCGCTCACTTGGAGTGCGGAGTTCTCGAGGCCCTCGATGTGCGGCGCACCCTTGCTGGCGATGACCATCAATGCATAGCAGAAGGCCGAGGCGATTCCACAGACGATGCCCGCAATGGGCATATTGCCGCCTAGACCTTGCGCTGCAATGAGAAAAGCACCGCAGGCGACGGCGACAAAGCCGGCGATTTTGCCGCCGGTCAGCTTTTCGCCAAAAATGAGCGGGGAGAGGGCCATAACGATGATGGGGCCACAGTAATACAACAGCGAGGAGATACCAACGCCGATCGTCTGATAGGCGCGGAACAGGAAAATCCAGCTGGCGCCCAGCGCGGCGCCCGAGACGATGAGCGCTGCGGCCTCGCGGGGGCGAGACGGAGCCTGCAGGTTATGGCGCTTGGTTATGAAGAGGATGGCGGCAAGGGTGAGAGCGCCCAAAAACGTGCGCAACAGTACGATATCGGAGCTCGGCAGCGCGATGGCAGCGGCGATGATGCCGTTGGAGCCAAACAATAGCAATGCTGCTAAGTACGTAAACAATCCGTTGTTCATGTGCTGACATCCCCTCTATATCCGAACATGTTCACTATGGGTGAACTGGCTTTAGAAGAAAAGCGAATATAATGCATGGATAACATGACAAAAACTCATGTAAAGGTGGAGGGGTGCCGTGGAAACGAATATTCAAAAGATGCAGGTTCTGCTCGAGACCGTGCGGGCCGGCAGTTTTACGCGCGCCGCCGAGCGGCTGAGCTATTCGCAGTCGGGCGTGAGCCGCATGGTGGGCGACCTTGAGACCGATTGGGGTTTTAAGGTGCTCGACCGCAGCCGCGAGGGTGTGGTGCTTTCTGCCGATGGGCGGCAGATCATGCCGGCGGTTGAGGCGCTCTGCGAGGAGTTTGGCCGCCTGCAGCGACACGTGGACGAGATGCGTGGGCTCATGCGCGGCAAGATCTGCATTGGTACGTTTTCGAGTGTGGCGACCCACGTGCTGCCACCGGTCATAGCGCGTTTTCGCGCCGATCACCCGGACGTCGATTATGAGTTGCTGATGGGCGATTACTCAGAGATTGAACAATGGGTGGCGGAGGGGCGCTGCGACCTGGGCTTTATCCCGCGTGAGCCCCGAGAAAACGGCATGGCATCACGGTCTTTAGTGTGTGATGAGCTGATGGCGGTGGTGCCGACAGATTCGTTGCTTGCCACGGCGGAGTTCGTCTCTCTTACCGATTTGGCAAGAGAGCAGTTTATTCTGCTGGAACGGGGTACCGATGATGAGATTACGCCGCTATTCCGTCGGGCGGGGCTGGCGGTGCGCTCAAAACTGTCGACTTGGGATGACTATGCGATTATGGCTATGGTCGAGGATGGCCTGGGCGTGAGCATTCTTCCCGCGCTCATCTTGCGTCGCTGCCAGTTCGATGTTGCTGTGCGTCCGCTCGAAGGGCATCCCCATCGGCAGATCAACGCCATATATCGAACGGCCGATGTTTCGCTTGCCGCCGCTCGTTTCCTCGAATACCTCTAAATGCGTGCACGTCGTTATCGCCTTGGGATAAATCTCGAGGTCTTGCTCATTTTATTTTTGAAATTGAACTTTTCGAAATAGCACGGCGTTATACTGCTGCCTAAATTGAACTCAGGTTCAATTCGTGTTGTATAAATTGAACTTTGCCAGCAAGGAGGTTCTAGTGGCCCAAGAGACGTTTAGCGATCGTCTGCGACAGGCTATGTCCGATCGCGACGTTCGCCAGTCGGACGTGATCCGCGCATCGGAGATGCTCGGCAAAAAACTCGGCAAGAGTCAGATGAGCCAATATGTGAGCGGCAAGACGATTCCGCGGCGCGATGTGGCTGAGCTGCTCGCCCGTATTTTGGAGGTCGATGTTACCTGGCTGCTTGCCGGCGACGCCGATCAAGGCGAGGCATCATCACCCCGCAACGATTCCAAGCCCGAACCCCATCCCTCAGCTCAAATTGCAAGGAGCACCACCATGCGTACTTTTTCTAAATCCACCAAGCTCGATAACGTCCTGTATGACGTGCGCGGTCCCGTCGTCGACGAGGCCGCCCGTATGGAGGACGAGGGCGAGCGCATCCTCAAGCTCAATATCGGCAACCCGGCGCCCTTCGGTTTCCGCACGCCCGATGAGGTCATCAAGGACATGCGCCAGCAGCTGCCCGACTGCGAAGGCTATTCCAACTCGCGTGGCCTGTTCTCCGCGCGCAAGGCGATCATGCAGTATTCGCAGATCAAGGGCCTGCCCAACGTTCAGATGGAGCATATCTACACGGGCAACGGCGTGTCCGAGCTCATTCAGCTTTCGATGAACGCGCTGCTCGACAATGGCGACGAGATTCTGATCCCCAGCCCCGACTATCCGCTCTGGACGGCGTGCGCAACCCTTGCCGGCGGTCATCCTGTGCACTATCTGTGCGATGAGCAGGCGGATTGGTATCCCGACCTGGAGGATATGGAGTCCAAGATCACGAGCGCGACCAAAGCCCTCGTTATCATCAACCCCAACAACCCCACGGGCTCGGTCTACCCGCGCGAGGTGCTCGAGGGCATCGTCGAGGTTGCACGCAGGCATCAGCTGATGATCTTTGCCGATGAGATCTACGACCGCCTGTGCATGGACGGCTACGAGCACGTCTCGATTGCCTCGCTCGCTCCTGATCTGCCCTGCGTCACCTTTAGCGGCCTTTCCAAGTCGCACATGATCGCGGGCTATCGTATTGGCTGGATGGTGCTTTCGGGCAACCAGCGCTGCATGAGCGACTTCATCATGGGCATTAACATGCTCTCCAACATGCGCCTGTGCTCCAACGTGCCGGCTCAGTCGATCGTTCAGACGGCGCTCGGTGGCCATCAGTCCGTCAACGACTACATCCGCCCCGGCGGCCGTGTCTACGAGCAGCGCAACTTTGTGTATGAGGCGCTCAACAAGATTGACGGCATCTCGGTGGTTAAGCCGCGTGCGGCGTTCTACATCTTCCCCAAGATGGATGTGAAGAAGTTCAACATTACCGATGACGAGCAGTTCGCCCTTGACCTGCTGCACGAGAAGAAGATCCTGATCACACGCGGCGGCGGCTTTAACTGGGCTGAGCCCGATCACTTCCGCATCGTGTACCTGCCGCGCATGGAAGTACTCAAAGAATCGCTCGAGGACCTGGCCGACTTCTTCGACCATTACCGCCAGAGCTAATTAGTTCCGCCGTTCTACCGAACGGCGGACCACTTGACGCTGCGCGAGCCGCATTCACGCCAATCTGACGTTCAATTTCAAGGGCGCGACCAGAAGGTCAGCGCCCTCTCATTTCACGTCACCTTGGCGCAAATGCGGCTCGCTCGCTGTCGTGTGCTCAACCTGCATCGTTACCCTGGCTGTCTAAATAACAATCCCGTTGCAGTGGTCGATTTCGTGTTGGATGATTTCGGCGGTGTAGCCCGAGAAGTTTTTGATGCGGTGGACGAAGTTCTCGTCCAGATACTCCACCTTAATGCGGCGATAACGGGTACAGGGGCGCTCGCCGGCAAGCGAGAGGCATCCTTCGCTCGTCTGATAGGCATTGACCTGCTCAAGAATTTGAGGGTTGTACATCAACAGCGCCCTGTTGCCGTCCTTTACGCAGATGATGCGTTTGCGCACGCCGATCATATTGGCGGCGAGGCCCACGCACTCGTGCTCATGCTCATGGAGCGTATCTAGGAGGTCCTGCCCAGTCACGGCGTCATCGGGGCCCGCGTCTTCGGAAGGCAGGCGCAAAAAGAACTCGGATTTCATGATGGGCTTAATCATGGCGGGCTCCTCATGTCTTATGCTTTCGTGGACTTTTAATAATAGCGCGGAAGGAAAGCTGCGCGTCCGCGTTACAATCTTTCGACGTTGGACCATGTTGTCAGATTCGTCGTGTGCGGCGTCTGGCGTAAGTCTAGGGCTCATTTTCGCCCTGGACTGTTCCTCTGGGGCGATGCGACTGTCGTTCCAAGAGGAAGGAAATGCATGGGGAGCAAATCTCAGCAACAAGTTCAAGTAGCGCCATCGGCCACTGCGGCGTTTCTCGTCGTAATGTATATTGCAGCCTTTGTCGCCGCGTTTAACGAGAACATTATTAACGTGGCGTTGCACGACATCATGGCGGTCTTTTCGGTGAGCGCTACCACGGCGCAGTGGCTCGTTTCGGGATACATGATCGTGACGTCGATCTTTACGGCCATCATGGCCTTTCTGTCCGGTCGTTTCTCGACGCGCAAGCTGCTGTTTTTCGCATGCGGATGCATGGTCGCCGGAGAAGTCCTGTGCCTGGTCGCCCCGTCGTTTACCGTTTTGCTGCCAAGTCGTATTTTGCAGGCTGCGGGATCGGGCATCTTGTTTCCGCTCATGATGAATGTGGTGCTATCTTGTGCTCCGCGCGAGAAGCTCGGTCTGTATCTGAGCCTGGGCGGTGCCTGCATTACGCTAGGGCCGGCGTTTGGGCCCGTGATTAGTGGTCTTATGTGCACGTTGTTTGGCTGGAGGGCGGTGTTCGTAGTGCCGCTGGTGGGCGGTGTCGTGGTCGCCGCGGCGGCAGCAAAGCTCGTTCGGAATGTCGGAGAGCGCTCGAACACCACGCTTGATATTCTGTCGGTTGTTTTGCTCGCCGCCGGCATTACGGCGTTTGTGTATTCCGTAGGCGAGTTCTCGACCAATGTGATGGCCGGTATCGCGACGCTTTTCGCCGCTGTTGTGGTGCTCGGCCTGTTTGCGGTTCGTCAGCTCAAGCTCAAGCATCCGGTGCTTAACGTGCGTCCCATGGCGAGCGTTCGTTTTTGGCCTGCATGCCTGCTTGTGGTGGTGTCGATGATGACGACGTTCTCGATGAGCGTTTTGTTGCCGCTCTATTTTGAGGGCGCATACGGCATGACCGCACTTGTCGCGGGTTTGCTCATTTTGCCGGCGATCGCCTGCAACGCCGTGACCTCGATTGTGGGCGGACGCGTGATGGATGCCCGTGGTGCGTGGCCGCTGCTGCCGGTCGGCTTTGCCCTGATCGCTGTGGGGCAGACGGCAATCTCGATGACCGCGGCAAGCATGAACATCGGCGTTGTCGTGCTGCTGACCGTTGTGGTGTATGCCGGCGTCGGTTTGGTACTGAGCCCCTCGCAGACCGCCGGTTTGGAGACGCTTCCCGCCGCTGAGCATCCTCACGGAACGGCATTGCTTAACACGTGGAACATGATTGCCGCGTCGTTTGGTCCGTCGCTGTTTATCGGCCTGCTTTCGAGTTCTGCGGTGGCTGCTGGCGCCGCAGGCGTTGCGTCGGACGTTGCCCAGGCGATAGGATTTGCAGCCGCCGTGCGCGTGGCGGCCGTGATTGCCGTTGTCGGGTTCGCGGTGTCGCTGGTGTACGCTCGCCGCGAGTCGCACATGTCGCATTAATGTGTGCACATAGATTCTGCAGCTAGATTGGATGGCGACACCATAAACTAATGGACGTTTTGCCGAGAGGCATGAATGTATAAAGCGCAAAGAGTGCGCGACGGGCCCCGCGAATGGGGCGATGATGCCCGAGAGGGCCAAGAAGGAGTCTCATGTCTGAGAACGAAGAGATCATGAACGAGACCGAGAACGAGACCATGGCTGCCGAGGTCGAGGCAGTCGAGACCGTGGAGACCGAAGCTGCTGAGGTTGAGGCTGCTGACGAGGTTTCCGCCGAGGAGGCCGAGGTTGTCGAGGCCGCCGCTGATTACGATGACGAAGAGCTGATGGACAAGATGCAGAAGGCCGCCCGCCTGCTGCGCAGCCGTCGCTTTGCTATTTCCAAGGAGGAGGAGGCCAAGGCCGAGCGCATGGCGAACATCGAGCGCGCCATCAAGCTTCTTGACCTCAAGCCCAAGATGGAGCAGAAGGAAATGTCCGACCTGCTGGGCATGCGCCTTCGTGAGCTCGATGGCCTGATGGCCGAGGCCGAGGCTGCCGATCTGGTCGGCCGCATCGACGACGCCGAGGGCGATATGCGCAAGATCGTCGTCTTTGCTGCCGAGGATGCCGCTGAGGGCCTGGTCGAGCTTGCCAACAAGAAGGAGAAGCTCCTGCCCGAGCTTTCTTACGAGGAGGCCACCGAGCTGATGGCTGCTCTCGATAAGGTCATCGCTCCGCTCGTCGCCATGGGCCTGGACGAGGACCGCGGTCCTCGCGGCGGCCGTGACGATCGCGGTGGCCGTGGCGGCGACCGTGGCGGTCGCGGCGGCTTTGGCGATCGCGGTGGCCGTGGTGGTCGTGGTGGCGATCGCGGTGGCCGTGGCGGCTTTGGTGACCGTGGCGGCGACCGTGGCGGTCGCGGCGGCTTTGGCGGCAACCGTGGTGGCTATGGCGATCGCGGCGGCAACCGTGGCGGCTTCGGCGGCAACCGTGGTAACGACCGCGGCGGTCGCGGTGGCGACCGTGGCGGCCGCAACGGTGGCGGCTTCCGCGGCAACCGTTTCTAGGGGTTACGCGGTTCTACGAACCGCGTAACTAGTTGACGCTGCGCGCCACCCAGGGCGACAATTTGTCATTCAAAAGGCAAGGCATGACCAGAAGGTCTATGCCTTGCCTTTTTCATGCCAACTTGTTCGCCCTGGGCGGCGCTCGCTGGCGTTGCCAAAACATCGGCGTTGCCTTGATCAAAACCTGCCAAAAAGGGGCAGGTTTATTTTGGTCGGTTTTATCTGAGCAAACGTGGTTGTCTATCGCAATGTAGTCGTTGGGAACGTTCTTGTTTGAGTAGTCGGTTAAGAGCGACCCCAATGACTACATAGCATGAGAGTGGATAATCTCCCGGTTTGAGCCTGCATTCAAGCTTGAAGTGGGAGATTATCCGCTCTCGTTTCGTTTGTTGATTTCGATGCCTACATTTGTAGGAACAGTTCGTGGAGGCGGGTGTCTTCGTCGAGTTCGGGGTGGAAGGTTACGCCGAGCTGATTGTCTTGGCGGGCAGCGACGATGCGGCCATCGACTTCGGCCAGGGCCTTGGCGTCGCCGTGGACCTCGACGATGCGGGGCGCGCGGATAAACGTCAGCGGCGCTTCGCCGTCGATGCCGGCTACTTGCCCCTTGGTTCGAAAGCTGCCGAGCTGCCTGCCGTAGGCATTGCGCTCGACAAGTACATCCATGGTTGCCAAACGCGGCGTGCCTTTATCGTCATGGGCGGCAAGGTCGTGAGCCAGTAGAATCAAGCCGGCGCAGGTGCCCAGGACGGGCATGCCTTCAGCGATACGGGCGCGAAGCTCCTCGAGCATGCCCAGCTCATCAAGCAGCTTCCCTTGAACGGTGGACTCGCCGCCGGGAAGTACCAGACGGTCAAAGTCCTGCATCAAATCAGCCGCCTGCCTCAGCTCAATACAACGTGCGCCCAGCTCGGATAGTCTTGTCTCGTGCTCGGCAAAAGCGCCTTGGACCGCCAGCACGGCGACCGTCTGGCCTGCATAATCGCTCATGTGAGATCCTTTCTGCTGGACTAGCGTCTGCGCTCCTCCATGATGATCTCGATCTCGTCAGCGTTGATACCGACCATGGCCTCGCCCAGGTCCTCAGAAAGCTCGGCAATGAGCTTGGCGTCGGTGAAGTTTGCCACAGCCTTAACGATGGCGGCGGCGCGTTTGGCGGGGTCGCCGCTCTTAAAGATGCCCGAGCCGACAAAGACGCCCTCGGCACCCAGCTGCATCATCAGCGCGGCGTCCGCGGGGGTTGCTACACCGCCGGCGGCAAAGTTCACCACGGGAAGCTTGCCCGTGGCATGGACCTCGCGCACAAGCTCGACTGGAACTTGCAGTTGCTTAGCTGCCTCAAAGAGCTCGTCATCGCGCAGAGCAGCAACGTCGCGGATTTGCTTTTGAATCTTGCGCATGTGGCGCACGGCTTGGACGACGTCGCCCGTGCCCGGCTCGCCCTTGGTGCGAATCATTGTGGCGCCCTCGGCGACACGGCGCAACGCTTCGCCCAGATCGCGGGCACCGCAGACAAACGGGACGTCAAACTGGGTCTTATCGATGTGGTAGACATCGTCGGCGGGGGAGAGAACCTCGGACTCATCGATGTAGTCGATCTCGATGGCCTGAAGGACCTGCGCCTCGACGATGTGACCGATGCGGCACTTGGCCATGACGGGGATGGAGACGGCCTCTTGAATGCCCTTGATCATCTTGGGGTCACTCATGCGCGACACGCCGCCGGCGGCGCGGATGTCGGCCGGGATGCGCTCGAGAGCCATGACGGCGCAGGCGCCTGCCTCCTCGGCGATACGTGCCTGCTCGGGCGTGGTGACGTCCATGATGACGCCGCCCTTGAGCATCTGCGCGAGCTCGCGATTGAGTTTGACGCGATCTGCCTTGCTGGTCTGTTCTGCCATGGTTGCTCCCTTGGTTGGCATGTGCATTGCTTGACGGAACATCCTATCGGGGAGCTGGGCATGGCAAAATACTCAGTTTTCGAGATAATAATAAGGTCAGCTTAATACCAGATTGAACAGCTCGATAAGGTCAGGTGATAAACTCATGCTTGACTACAATTTGGAAAAACGCGGCGAAGCATCGCTCTATGAGTATGTTTACCAGCAAATCCGAGATGATATCGTAGCTGGACGCATTACGGCGGGGGAGCATCTGCCGTCCAAGCGCGCCTTTGCCAGTCATCTGGGAATCAGTGTTATTACCATCGAGAATGCATATAGCCAGTTGCTTGCCGAGGGCTATATTTGCTCAAAGCCGCGCCGTGGTTACTACGCGTGCGAGCTTCCCGATGCACCGGTTTTGTCTTTGGCCGCGGGGGATATCGACCGAGATGCTGTCTCTGTTGGCCCCAGCGCGCATGATGCCACGGGGCAGGTCGAGCGATTCGACGCACTTTCTCCTTCCGCCTTGGAAGCGGCGCGGCTTTGGCAGGCCGCCCTGCGGGCGACGCTGACGACCGAAGACGAACGCGAAATCTTTTCGCCCGCACCGGCGCAGGGTACCGCTCGGCTACGGTGCGCAATCGCTCACCATCTGCGCGGGACGAGGGGTATGAATGTCGACCCCGACAACATCGTTATCGGCGCGGGCGCCCAGCTGCTCGATACCATGTTGGTTCAGTTGCTTGGAGCCGACAAGGTGTATGCCGTTGAGGATCCGGGCTATTTGCGCCTGACGCGCATCTATCAGGCTATGGGCTGCCAAGTACGACATATCCCGTTGGACGACGACGGCGTGGACCTGAGCGCTCTGCAGAAAACTGGGACCGATGTCCTTCACCTGATGCCGTCCCATCAGTATCCGACCGGCCTTGTGACGAGCATTGCGCGTCGCTATGCGCTGCTGAGCTGGGCCGCCGAGCGACCAGGTCGGTATCTCATCGAAGATGACTTTGATTGTGAGTTTCGCCTTGCCGGCAAGCCGATTCCCGCGCTCGCGTCGATCGATGCCGCCCAGTCGGTTATCTACACCAACACGTTTTCGAAGAGCCTGTCATCGGCGTTGCGTCTAGCGTACATGGTGTTGCCCGATGAGCTAATGGAGCGGTTTAGGCACAACCTTGGTTTTTACGCCTCGTCGGTGAGCTCTGTTGACCAGGTCGCTTTGGCTCGTTTGCTGGAATCGGGTGATTACGAGCGACATGTGAACCGCGTACGCGTTCGTGCTCGCGAGGCGCGTGATGGCCTGGCGACGCTTGTACGGAAAACGTTTCCGGCAGGGGAAGTCTCGATCGAGCATGCAGACGCGGGCCTTTACTGTATCGTGGTTGCGGAGCGTGGAATGGGCGGAAGCACTTTTGCACGGGCCCTCACGCGCTCGAGCATCCCTTTTATCGATATCGGTGACTGTTTTTGGTGTGCCGATGGCGCATCTGTCCCTGAAAACTCAACTCAAATTCTTGTTCAGTATGACGATCTGAGTCCAAAAGTACTAACTACCTTGGAATTGCAGCTAATGGGGGGCGCTCTGCAACCTAAGTGAGTAGACTTTTAGCACTTTGGCGACCAGGCAGTTTTGTAACAAGCTATCTACCTGCGGTTTTGAAAAGCAGGATGACCGGCCTGATCGGGATGTTCAAAAAAGTCTACTCACTTGCCGCGCAAAGGGTGGCGCGCGCAGACGTGGTGTAAGAGCGTCCCGAGGTCCGTCGCTGCAAGTCC